>VBGU01000197.1 GCA_005881085.1 Chloroflexota bacterium
AGCCGCTCATCATCGAAGGCCCGGCCTCGAAGGAGCTCGGCACCACCTATACAAAGGATGTCCCGTTCGCTATCTGCATCCCCCTGCTCGTGGCCGCGAAGACTCAGGGCGTGCTGAACGTGAACCGCCAGGGCCACCCCGGCAACGACGCGATCGCCTTTCTTCGCATCCTCGGCGACCAGGCGGCCTTCGCGATGGAGCGGATGGAGCTGTACGGCGACCTTCAGCACTTCACCGGACAGCTTCTCTCCCAGGACGAAGAACATCGGCGTCGTCTTGCGCGCGACCTGCACGACGGACTCGCACCGATCCTCGTGTCCGCCCACGCGCAGCTGCAAAGCGCCGGCGTCGACAACGTTCAGGTCGGAAAGGCGAGCGAGCTTTTGCGGCGCGCCATCCGCGAGACACGCGAGATCCTCGGCACCGTTCGCCCGTCGACCCTCGACGACCTCGGCCTCGTCGCCGCCATATCCGCCGCGGCACGCGAGATGGCCGGCGAGGCGGGGTGGACCCTCGAGGAAGCGCTCGACGATCCGGGGCCGCTCTCGCGCGAGGCCGAGTCGACGCTGTATCGCGTCGCAGTCGAAGCCCTGAACAACGTGAAGAAGCATGCCGCCGCACACGAAGTTCGCCTCGCGTTGCTGAAGAATGAAGACACGCTCGAAATCGATGTCGGTGATGACGGCCACGGCTTCGAGACCGAGCAATGGGGAGAAGCCGGCGTGCGCCCAGGCCACTTCGGCCTGCTCGGGATGCGGGAGCGGGTGGCATTTCTGGGAGGGCTTTGCAAGGTGCAGAGCAAACCCGGGGAGGGCACGACCGTGAGGATCGTCGTTCCGCGTGAAAGGCTGCGTTAAGCGACGCGCGTAGGCGCAGCGGGTGGCACGGCGCAGCGGGTCTCTCGCGAAGCGCGGGTGCCCCGGGGACCCGCCCGCAGCGAACGAAGTGAGCTGCACGGCGGGGAGGGTGCGCTGAGGGAGAGACCCGCGTAGCCGGGACAGGACCCGCTGCGCTCCCTACCCGGCGGCTTAATGCAGGGGTTTAGTCCGCGGGCGGCAGCGCTTCCTCTAAGAGCATCACGGGAATGCCATCCCGCACCGGAAAGCGTCTCCGACATTCAGTGCACACCAGAAAATCGCCCTCCTCACGCACGGGAGCATGATGTGTGTCGGGGCACGCCAGGAGCTCGAGCAGTCCTCGGTCGATCGGCATGCGGGCATTGTGCGACTCAGAGCGCGGTCGAGGTCGGGCGGGCTGCGGACGCCGCGACCGGCATCGGCGATCCAGCGATGGCGGTCACCTGCTCCGGGCGTTCGGCGGCTGTGCCGACGATGAGCTCGTCGTCGCCGGCCATCGCGAGGAGCGGGATCGAGCCGAAGTAGTTCTGGAGCGATCGCCACGCGAGATACAGCGGAACGAATGGGAAGATGAGCGCGCCGATCGGCACTTTGCGCCAGAACCGCCAAAGAACGGCGATCAGAATGACGAACGAAACTGCCGACAGCCCTCCGTAGATGGCGCGCGGCAGAAGCGGGAACGGACCGTCGAGGCCGAGCCGCACGAAACCGACGCCGTATGGAGCGAGCGCGCCGAGCATCGGATCCCCCACGCCGTCGAAGAAGGCGGAGGGGTTGTCGATCACGAACGGAAGATTCGGGGCCAACGCCGCCACCACGACAATCGCAGCGCGCCGGACCGCCTCCGCGCGGCCACTCCTCTTCCAGATGCCGACGAGATAGAAGGGAGCGGCGAACCAGGCGGGTTGCCGTGAGGCCATCGCGAGCCCGACGGCGATCGGGGAGAGCCATCGTGACTCGACGAAGATCCACGCGATCGTCAACAGCGCCCACCACGTGGGGTCCACCCCGGCGAGGATGTTCTGGCGGACGATGACCGTGTTGCCCACGACACCGGCCGCAACGAGCGGACGCCACGGGATCCGGACCTTTCGAAGCAGGATGAGGACCAGCGCGAGGATCTCGACGAGGTAGATCCAACGGATATCGGTCGCACCGAGCGCGATGAACGGCGCGACCAGGAGGAAGTTCAGCGCGGGGTAGTTGAGCGAGCGAAGAACGCTGCCGTCCTCGTAATGCGTGACCAGCTCCGGGTTTATTCCGAACTGGGCCAGAGCGGCGGGAAGGTCGAACGTGGTGTACGGGTTGTGGCCGGCGAGCAGCTGTTGCGCGGCGACGTGCGGCACGGTGACCGCGTCCACGTGGTAGCCCTTGCCGTACAGGAGCGCCATCGCCGCGAGCACGAAGGTGGCGAGCGCGAGTCCCGTAGCGAGGGCATCTCGGGTCGATGGCCGGAGCGGCGCGACGGCGAGGATCGGGAGCACGCCGACGACGATCAGCGCCATCACGTCGTCCGGCGCGACTACGATCGACTCGACGACGAGGTGTCGCTCGACGACCGTCGCCACGGTCGCGACCGCGAGAAGGCCGAGGCCGATGCGGCGAAGCCGTTCGTCGGGATCGCGCGCGCTCCGATCGAGGAGCGCGGCGACGAGATTGATCAGCGAGAGGACCGACGCGAACGCCAGGAGGGGCGGGAATGCTCCGGCAAGGGGCTCGGGCCCGAAGAACCTGATCGCGGGCGTCCAGAGCGCGAAGGCGGCGACTGTCAGCGGGCGGAAGGCCGCCGGCGTCGCGATGTATCCGAGCACAGCGGCGACGAGATAGAGGCCGACTGCCAGCGCGTTGCCGTTGAGCGTCAGGATCGCGGCCACGTACGTGATCGCCGCGAACGCGAACGCCAGCAGGGGTGACCACCGCGGTGGGTGACGCGGCGTGGCGATCAGGATGAGCGAGAGATAGAACGCGTAGCCGACCGCGAAGGCGATATCCGCGCCGCCCTCCTCGAGCGCGTGCCGGATGCTGGCGGCGGAGACGATCCCCGTCGCCGTTAGCGCGAGCGCGGCGCGGAGAAGAGTGCTTGAGGGCATGCGACCACGGAGGGTAGCGGCGTGACGTGTCAGCGAGGCGTCAGCGCCACCCTGGTCTGACCGCTTCTCTCTATTAAGAAGGTGACGATCGCGACGGCCTGCGTCGCGAGGGCGACGAGGAGGACGATGCGCGCGACCGAGATGGCGTCGGTCGCCGCGCTCACCAGAAGGATCACCTCGGCCACCACCGCGAGCGCGAGGACAAGACCGACGCGCATCTCGCCGCGTCCGACGAAGTAGCTGATCCAGAGATTGAGGAGCGCGTTCGAGAGGGCGGCGATACCGTAAATGGGCGCTACGGCGACTGTCGCGGGGTACTGGCTCCCGACGACGAGATTCACGAAGAACGCCGGCGCGACAACGTACGCGAGAGCGGCGAGACCACTCGTCGCGAGGACCAGGCCGATGGACAGGAAGAGCGGACGCTCCGTCGGCTCGCCGCGCGCGTGCGCACGAGCCGTGCGCTCGAGAAGCAGGAACCCGACGGCGATGGGCGCGAACAGCACGATCTTGCCGAGCGTCACCGCGCCGGCGTAGGTGCCCGCCTCGGCGGGACTCAGAACCGCGGGCGCGAGGACCGCGTCGATGTTGGTGAGTGCCGCGTACGCGAGCAGCACGACCGCAGCGAGGGCGAAGAACCTCGTCTCCGACGCCGCGAGCTCGACGATCGCCGTCGATCGGCGCGCGGCGCGAAGGAGCGGGGCAAGCGGCACAGCGGCGACGAGCACGCCCACGGCGATAGCCGCCGTCGCGCCGGCGAACGCTCCGTTCACGCCGAGACCGAGAAGGACGAGCGTCACGCCCAGAACGAGGCGCGCGCCGGCTTGCACGATGAGCACGCCCCCCATCCAGCCGAAGCGAGCCAGGCCCTGCAGGAGACCGAGCGCGAACGTCATCAGCCCGGCGAAGAAAAGGCCTATGCCGAGCATCGTCACGGCGAGCGGCGGGAGCGCGAGTCCCTGAGAGATCTGCCCGGCGAGCGCGACGATCGCGAGCGCGAGCGCTGCCATGGCAACGGCGACGCGGAGCGACCACCGTCGCACGAACTGATGCAGCGCGGCCTCGTCGCCGCGCGCGCGGTACTGCGCGGTCAGCTTCGCCGTCGCCGACTGGATCACCTGGCTGGAGATCGCTTCGAGGATCAGCACGCCAAAGAGCGCGATGAGGATCGCATACTGCTCGGCGGTGAGGAGCCGCGGCATCACGAGCTGGTAGCCGAAACCGAGCACGTTGGCGATGGTCGTCGCGGCGAGGAGCCAGAGCGCACCGGCGTTCGCGCGCGCTCGAGCTATCACCGCCGCGAGTATGACGAAGCGATGCCTCTCGGCCAGGCGACCTCGCGCGCGCCCGTGAACGCGGCGAGGTCGTCCACCGCCTCTTCGATGGCGCGACGCGTCGAGCGGTCGCGCGGCGCGTCGCGTTCGAGGTGGAACGTCACGACCT
>VBGU01000198.1:0-5445 GCA_005881085.1 Chloroflexota bacterium
CCTTGCGCGGGTCGAGGTCCTCCAGGATGAGTGGAAAGAGGCATGAGAACGTGAGCGTCCGGGCGGGCTTCTCCGCCCAGCCCGCGAGGTCCCAGAAGACTCCCGCGTCGTCGTCCCAGCATTTGGTCTCGAGGGCTTGGCGAACGCGTGTCCCACGTGCGGAGAATTCGTCCGCCTCGCGCGGCGGCTCGCCCGCGATCGCGGTGAGCTTCGCGAGACATCGCAAACCGTCCGCGTAGATCGCATTCATCATGACGTCCTCCCACGTGAAGACGTCGAGCGCGGGGATGCGCGCGGGCTCGTTCCGATATGGTGCGTAGGCGTCGTACAGTCGCTGCATCGACCGCTCGAGCTCTGGGAGCGTTTCTTCCGTGGACTCAGGCGAGATGCCCATGAGCGCGTCGTACTTGGGACTCGCATCGAGGCCTGACTCGTCGGGCTGAATGATCGCGACGAGCCCGTCGTCGTCAGGGTCGCGCACCGCCTTGAGCCAGCGGAAGAAGCGGCGGATCGGCGGAAGCACCTCGCGCACGAAGTCGGCGTCAGAAGTCGCCTCATGGATGCGGAGCACGGCGCGCGCGACGACCGGCGGCTGGATCGTGGCGGTAAAGAAAGAGTCGGCCAGCCAGATCGGTTGGACCTCTCGCAGGGCGACTTCGTGCGCGCCCTTCTCCCACAGGATCATGTGTGGGATGAAACCGTCGGGCTGAGCACCCTGCATCAGGCAACGAATCTCCTGCTTCGCGAGCTCGGGATCGACGTGGAGCAGTGCGATCGCGTGGAACGCGCTGTCCCAGAACCACTGGAACGGGTAGGTCGTGGGCGAGGGGCAGACGAAGTCATAACGACGCCCTCCCCACGCCGAGACGCCACGCTGCCGATTGCCTTCGAGGACGCGGCGGGCTTCGGCGACGACGCGCATCTCTTCTACGGACATTGAGCGCCGATTATCCCGCTACAGATTCGCTTGCCTGCCTCACCTGTCATGCGAAGCGCGCATACTCCACGATCGTCAAAGGGGGAGACCGATGTCTACATACTCGCGCCGAAAGTTCCTCAAAGTAGCGGCTGCCACGGGGATTGTTGTGGCGTGCGCGCCGGCGGCGCAGCCTTCTGCATCGCCTGCATCGCCGTCGGGCGCGGCTCCCAGCCAGGCCAAGGGCTTGACCGGGACGATCACCGTTTCATATCCCGACGAGCTTGGCGTCAAGCCAAAATACGTGGACCAGGCCGCGGCGGCGGTCCAGACCAAGAACTCGGGCGCTACGGTGAAGGTCGATCTGCAGAAGATCTCGGACGACCTCTACTACCCCAAGCTCCTTCTCGCTCTCCAGAGCGGGGGTGACGTGCCAGACGTATTCCACTTCGGCGGCGACAGCATCGGCGAGCTGGCCGATGCGGGGTACATCGAGCCTCTCGATAGTTACGTGAACGCATGGGCGGACTGGAGTCAGTACCCCGCCTCGATCAAGCAGGGCGCCACCTATAAGGGCCACGTCTGGGCGATTCCGTACGGGATGGACACGCGCTGGCTCTATTTCCGGCGCGACGATCTCCAGACTGCGGGTCTGCCCGCGAACTGGATGCCAACGAAGCTCGATGACGTCGTCACCGCGGCGGCCGCCGTCAAGTCGAAAGAGGCGAACGTCGTGCCCTACGCGCTGTACGCCGGCGCCGCGGCATCGGACGGTGCTCGCGACCACGCCTTCGTGCCGCTGGTGTGGGCGTACGGGGGCGATGTCGTGACCAGCGACGGCAAGTGGGTTGGCAACAGCCCGGCGATCCGCAAGGCCCTCGCCTATTACCAGAAGGTGTACGGGCAGGGCCTCTCGCCAAAGGAGATTCTGACAACGACCAAGCCGTGGACCGCCATGCGCGCGAAGCTCGGCGACGGCAGCCTCGCGCTCCTCTTCGAAGGCGGCTGGGTTTACGGTGGCTGGGCCTCGAAGGATCAGGCGGGAACCCAGAAGAACGTCGGGTACATCCTGCACCCGACGGAAAACGGTGGGCCATCGTTCACGATCGGCGGCCTCGGCACCTGCTGGTACATCACGGCGAAGTCCAAGAACAAGGACCTTGCCTGGGAGTTCATCAAGACCTGGAACAACAAGGACACAGTCGCGAAGATCAACATCGAGGACCCGCACCCGGTCGCGCGCAGTGACTCAGCGGATGTCCCGGAGTTCAAGGCGCAGCAGTACCTCGTCGACTCGACGAAGTCGCTCGAGAAGGCGAAGTTCTTGCCGCCGGACCCGAACCTCAGCAAGATCACGACCGCGATCCAGAAGGCCACCGGCCGTGTCGCGAACGGCGACTCGAGTGCGGACGACGCGGCGAAGCAGTACTCCGCGGACCTGAAGCAGGCGATCGGCGCGGACAAGGTCATCGAGCAATAGGAGAGGGGCCAGGGAGCGGAGGCCGACTGCCTCCGCTCCGGGGCCCGTCCTATCCTCTGAACGTGGTCGCGCGGAACTCCACGTACATCGCGGGAGTCATGCCGGCAGCCCTGCTCCTCGCGCTCTTTTTCGTCGGTCCTGCCGTGTGGGCGCTCTATTCCAGCCTCACGAACCTCGCCCTCGTCGGTATCGACGCCGCGAATCCGCGCTTCGTCGGCCTCGATAACTACACGCGGCTGTTCGCCGATCCGGATTTCTGGACCGTGATCCGCAACTCCGTAACCTTCGTCGTCGGGTCCGCGGTGATCGGCCAGTTCGGCCTTGGTCTCGCCCTCGCGCTCCTCATCGACCACGCTGAGCACCGGCGCTGGTGGCTCGGAACCCTGGCGTACGGCGCCGTGCTGCTCGCGTGGGTCAACCCGACGCTGATCGCAGGATTCCTCTGGGTGGCGATGTACGACTTCTTCTTCGGCTCGCTCAACCACGTCGTCCTGAGCTCGTTCGGTCTTGGCCCGGTCGACTGGATCGGGTCGTTCCCGATGCCTGCCGTAATCGTCGCCAATATCTGGCGCGGGACGGCTTTCACCATGATCATCTTTCTCGGCGCTCTCAAGACCATCCCGCCCGACATCTACGAAGCGGCCCGGATCGACGGCGCCAACGCGTGGCGTCGGTTCTGGGACCACACCCTCCCGAGCCTCCGGCCGATCGCGGCGCTCGCGCTGCTATCCATCACGATGTCGACGTTCGGCACCTTTATCGTGATCCAGACGCTCACGAACGGCGGACCGGGGAACGCCACCGAAGTCATCGCGCTGTTCGCCTTCCACACCGCGTTCAAGTCGTTCTCCATCGGCTACGGTTCCGCGATCGCCGTCGTCATGCTCGCGCTGAACTTCGCTTTCGCCATCATTTACCTCGGTTGGTCGAGGGCCCGGGCGTGACCACACGCGCGGCGTCGCGTGTCGCGAGGACTGCCGCCACGCCGCGAGGCGCGTCGTGGATCGAGGCTCTGGCGGTCCACATCGTCTTCGTGCTGGTCGTGGTCTTCTTCCTTGTGCCCTTCGTCTGGCTGTTCACCGCGGCTTTCGATGCCGACGCGGTGGCGTATATCCGTTTCCCCGCCCAGCCGACGCTCGACAACTTTGTTCGCATCTTCACCGAACATGACTTCGCCCGCGCCCTGTTGAACTCCGTCTTCGTCGCGGGCTCGACGATGGTCCTCGATGTCATCGCGGTCGCGCTCGCCGGCTATTCCCTGTCCCGTCTCGAGTGGCGGTTCAAGTCTTGGATCACTTACGCCGTCCTGTTGCTCCAGACGATGCCCTTGTCCGCGACGATGGTCCCGATCTACGGCCTCGCGCGCGCGCTCGGCCTGCGCAACTATCGAGCTGCCGTTCCTCATCTGGCTGATGAAGAACTTCTTCGACAACGTGCCCCGCTATCTCGAGGAGGCCGCCTGGTTGGACGGACGCTCCAAGCTGCGCGCGCTCGCGGAGATCGTCCTCCCCGTGGCGCGCAACGGCATCGGCGTCGTCGCGGGGCTCTCGTTCCTTGCCGCGTGGGCCGAGGTCCTGATGATGATCATTCTCATCGACTCGCAGGACCTCAAGACCGTTCCGCTCGCGTTCTACGAGACGTTGCGGACTCAGGGCGGCTACACCGAAGTGCAGTACGGTCTCGTCGCGGCGATGGGGGTGCTCTACGCGGTTCCGGTGATGATCATCTTCCTCGCCACGCGCCGGATGATGGTGCGCGGTCTCATCGCAAGCTCGAGGGGTCTCTAAGGATGGCGCGCGTCGCGTACGACGACGTGTCGAAGCGCTTCCCGACCCAGGACCGGCCGGCGGTCGATCGTCTCACTCTCGACGTCGCCAACGGCGAGTTCCTGGTGCTGCTCGGTCCGTCCGGGTGCGGCAAGACGACCGCGCTGCGTATGCTCGCCGGGCTCGAGTATCCCGATAGCGGCGACATCCTGATCGACGGCCGGAGCGTCGTTCGGCTCGAGCCGAAGGACCGCGATGTCGCGCTCGTCTTTCAGAGCTACGCGCTTTACCCACACATGTCGGTGCGCGACAACATCCAATACCCGCTACGCGTCCGGAAGCTCACCGCCGCGGAACGCCTGACCAAGGTCGACCGGGTTGCGGATTTGCTGGGCATACGGCAGCTCCTGCCAAGGCGGCCCGCCCAACTCTCGGGCGGCGAGCAGCAGCGTGTCGCGCTCGCGCGCGCGATCGTCCGCGAGCCGCGCGTGTTCCTCATGGACGAGCCGCTTTCGAACCTCGACGCGAAGCTGCGCACGCATACGCGGACGGAGCTCAAAGCGCTGCAGAAGCAGCTCGGGGTGACCACGATCTTCGTCACGCACGATCAGGCTGAGGCCATGACGATGGGCGATCGGATCGCGGTGCTTGACGCGGGCAAGCTCCAGCAGCTCGGTACACCTGACAACGTCTACCAGCGGCCCGCGAACCTCTTCGTCGCGCCGTTCATCGGCAGCCCCCCGATGAACATCGTCGACGCCAGCCGCGATGGCGAAGCGCTCGTGCTCACCGGCGGCTGGCGAGTGGAGGCGCCGCGGGGGATTGCCGGCAGCGATGGGATCAAGGTCGGGCTGCGGCCTGAGGCGATCGACCTCGAGCGCGCGCCCGCCTCGGGGGCGCAGCCGGCCGAGGTCCTCGTTTCGGAGCCGCTTGGTAGCGAGGTCATCGTGAACGTGATGCTCGGCGACGTGCTCCTCAAGGTCCGGACCGGTCCGGACGTGCGGCCGGATCCCGGCACACCCGTTTTCCTGCGCGCCCGACCTGACGGCGTGCGTGTCTTCGACGCCTCGAGCGGCGCCGCTCTGAATTGACCGCGGAGAAGCTCCCGAAACCGGACCTCGTTCTGCATGGGCACTTCGAAAAAGATCACGAGCGTCGTTATGCGCACGTGCCGTTCGACATGCCCGCAGGCCGGCGGCAGATTCACATCCGATACTCGTACAACGATCAGATCGACTCCGATCCGATGTTGGGTGGAGGCAACACGCTCGACATCGGTCTCT
>VBGU01000198.1:5499-9562 GCA_005881085.1 Chloroflexota bacterium
AGAAGATGGAGTTCACCATCGACGAGTCCTGGGCGACCCCGCCGTACCGCAAAGGCAAGATCGGCGCCGGACGCTGGCATGTGCTGCTCGGGCCGTACAAGGTGGGTCCGCGCGGCTGCGACTGGAATGTCGAGGTGTGGTTCGACCCGGGTCTGCGCTCGCCTTGGCGGGGACTCGGCTTTTCGCGCCGCGTCGATCCCGATCCGCTGCCCGTGGCTCGAGAAGGATGGCTACGCGGCGATCTCCATTGCCACACGCTCTATTCGGACGGCGATTCGTGGCCGCCCGAGATGCTGAGCGCCGCGGCCGAGACTGGCCTGGACTTCCTCGGCGTGACCGACCACAACAACGTCGGGCATCAGCTCGCCTACGGGCCGGGCGGCAACGGTCTCCCCATCGTCCTTCCCGGCATCGAGGTCACCACCTACGGCGGGCATTGGAACGCGTGGGGCACCGATCGCTGGTGGGAATTCCGTGAGCCCGAATCGAAGGCCGTGGAGCGAACGATCCGCGCCGCCGCGGAGAGCGGCGCCGTCGTGAGCATCTGCCACCCGAAACCATTCGGGCCGCCGTGGGAATACCAGGGCGTGTCGGGGTTTCATGCGGTCGAGGTCTGGAACGGACCGTGGGCGCAGCTCAACGCCGCTTCGCTCGCGTTCTGGGAGAGTCTCCTGCGTCGTGGCGATCGGAGCGTCGCACTCGGCGGAAGCGACACCCATTACCTGCACGCGCGCGATCTCGCCGCCCGCGACGCCGATTCGCTCGGGACCCCGACGACGTGGGTCCAGGTCGGCGACCGTCCGACGGTCAGAGCGATTCTCGACGCGCTCCGCGAGGGCCGGTCGTTCGTCTCCGAGTCGCCGCGCGGACCGCAGCTCTACCTCGAGCCCGACCCGGCTCGGGTCGGCAGGGTCATCGTCGAGGTGCGTGACGGCGCGGGGACCGGGCTGGTGATGCTTTCCGAAGCCGGAGCGGTCGAGACGACCGCCGTCACCGATCCGGCCTGGAATCGCACCTTCGACGTACCCGCCGGTGCGAGCTACGTGCGCGCGCAGCTCGCGGGGGCCAACGGAAACATCCGCGCCCTCACGAATCCTGTGTGGACGGACAGGCTCTGACATGAGCACCACGCCGCATCCGGATTCCTTCTTTCACTTTGATGATCGCGTCATCGAGCTCAAGGTCCACCGCTGCCTCTGGAGCGGAACGTATTCCGAGAATTCGCCGCTCGCGATCGAGGAGTGCGCGCGTGAGGCGGTCGTCCGAGCCGAGATCGACGTGCAGCTGCTGCGCGACGGCGAGTTCGTCATCTTTCACGATGACCGGTTCGATCGCGTGACCGACGCGCGCGGCCTCGTGCGCGAGGCGACGGCCCGCGAAGCTACGCGCGCGCGATTCAACGATGGCTCGCACCCGCTCCTCTTCTCCGAGGCGGCCGCCCTTCTGGCGGCGCACGAATATCCGAAGTGGATCGAGCTCGATCTGAAGGACTTCGGACCGTACACGCGGCCGCAGACGGAGGCGCTCGCGCGAGCGGTGCAGGCCATCAAGGACCGGGTGCACTTCAGCTGCCCTGCCGACTGGAACCTGCGCCGTCTCCTCGCCGTCGACGCGACGCTCCCGGTGAGCCTGAACCCGCACTGCTACATCGACACCGAGAACGAGCCCGAGGTCCGCCTGCCGATCGGCGCGTACGGGTACCGCGACGCGCATCCGCTCGCGAGGCGACACGACTCGAGCGTCGTCGATTACCTGCGCGACCGTTTCGGCGGGATCATGCGACTCGTCCCGGGAGTCACCGAAGCGCACGTGCGCCTTGCGATGTTCGAGCGAATGCTCGACGACGGCGTCGCGGACGCGTCCGACATGTTCCACGCGCTTGGCATCAAGCTCGACGTCTGGACGCTCGATGCTGAGACGCCACGCTGGCGCTCCAGGCTCGCGCGAGTTCTCGCCGCTGGAGTGGACATCGTCACCACGAACACTCCTCGGGCCCTCGCCGCCGCGGGTCGCGAACTCGCTAGCTCCGAACCTTCGCGTCGGTCGTGAACGCGCGCGCTCGAGTGAACCGGACGTACACCGGTTCTTCGCCAAGCCGGAAGGCCTTCGGCACCCGCGCCTCGAGCTGGCCGAACGTGGGGTGGCGACCGAGGAGACGCTTGTAAGCGCCGAAGTTCACGAGGCGCGGGTCGTCCAGCCGGAATGCGTCCGGCGCCGCCGCCCGCAGAACTTCCATGTCCTCGGGGCGCGCAGAGATCGTCACCGTGGCCCCATCCACGACGCCATCGGCGTCCACCGGCACGCGTATGTCGCCGATCTGCGCCAACGCGCGGCCGTCTACGAGATGCAGCGTCCCGTTCAGCAGATTGCTCGAGCCGATGAAGTCGGCAACGAAGGCCGTGGCCGGTTGGTCGTAGATATCGAGGGCATCGCCGACCTGCTGGAGGACGCCTCTATCCATCACCGCGATCCGATCGGCCATGGTGAGCGCCTCCTCCTGGTCGTGCGTGACGTAGACAGTCGTGATCTGCAGTTCCTGCTGGATGCGACGGATCTCATCGCGCATGCGCACGCGGAGTTTCGCGTCGAGATTCGAGAGCGGCTCGTCCAGCAGGAGAATCTTCGGCCCGAGTACGAGCGCACGTGCGAGCGCGACACGCTGCTGCTGTCCTCCGGAGAGCTGCGAGGGGTACCGCTTCATGACACCGGGGAGTCCGACGATCTCGAGCATCTGCTCGGTGCGCTCCGCGACCTCCGTCTTGGGTCGCTTGCGCAGACGGAGGCCGAACGCGACGTTATCGGCCACCGTCATGTGCGGCCAGAGTGCGTAGCTCTGAAAGACCATCGCGGTCGGGCGCCGCTCCGGGGGGAGATCGGTGATGTCCTTCCCATCGATGAGTATCTGGCCGGAGTCAGGCCGGATGAATCCCGCGAGCATCCGAAGCGTGGTGGTCTTTCCGCATCCGGACGGCCCGAGAAGTGCGACGAACTCGCGATCCTTGATGTGCAGCGAGAGGTCGTCGACCGCGGTCGTGTCCTTGTACGCCTTCGAGACGCGGCGAAGATCGACCTCGGCCATCGCTACAGGCTAGCGAGGACGAGGCCGGGAGCGAACTCCCGGATGAGGACGAGCGACGGCTGTATGAGCGTAGCGATTAGACCCGGCCGAGCCCCGCGGCGACGTACTCGCTGTGGAGGTAGCGCTGGGCGACGATGAGGAGAAGCAGCGACGGGAGCGCAAGGAGGACGCTGAAGACCGCGGCGACGGGTCGCTGGAAGCTCGAGATGAGCGTGTACAGGAGCACCGGCATCGTGATGTAGTGCGGCGTCCCGACGATGAGCGTGCCCTGGGCCTCGTCGAGCGATGCCAGGAAGCTGAAGAGCGAGGCGACGATGATCCCTGGCGTCGCGAGCGGGAGCACGACAGAGAAGAACGCGCGGAGCGGCGAGGCGCCCGCGTCGCGCGCCGCCTCCTCGAGGTGCGGGTCGATCGAGCGGAAGGTCGCGGTCGTGATCCAGGTCATGTAGACCATCGTGCCGATCATGTGCAGAAAGACGATGCCCCAGTACGTGTCGATGAGGCCGATCTGGTAGTAGAGGACTGCGAGCGACACGTAGAGGCCGATCCTCGGGAACGCGTTCGGGATGAGGAACAGCAGGAGCAGCGTTCGGCGGAGCGGGACGTCCAGCCGGGCGAACGCGTAGCCCGCGGGGATCGCGACAAGCGCCGTGAGGAGCGTGACGACCGGCGCGATGGTGAACGACAGGAACATCGCGTTCGTGACCCGCGGGTTCTCGAGGACCTCCTGCCACCAGCGTAGGGACCACTGCGTCGGGATGAGATTCGGCCAGAACCACTCGCCGGCGAACGACCAGAGGACGAGCGTCAGGAGCGGGATGCCGATGAACACCGCGAGCGCCGCGGCGAAGAGCCGCAGAAGCATCCGCCGCATCCGCGGATCGTCGATCCACCACGACAGCCTGATCGTCGGGAAGCTTGTCGCTCGGGCCGCCATCAGCGGACCTCCCGTTTGAACTGCTGGCGGACGTAGTAGACGGCGGC
>VBGU01000215.1 GCA_005881085.1 Chloroflexota bacterium
GAAACGACATGCCGTTAGCAGCGCCCCATCGCAGCGCACGCCACGGGTACCCGACGCGGTCGCGGGCGGACGCGATGAGATCGAGGCCCTTGAGCGCCTGTGAGGTCGTGAGGTAGGTCGTCGCCCAGAGCACCAAGAAAAGTCCGAGGCCGACGAATGTGTTCAGACCGCTGAGCCCGGCGCCCAGCGCATCGCGCGAGTACGCGAACAGCACGATCGCGAGCACGAACGCGGTCGCGTGGAAGGTCGCGAGCGACCACGTCACCAGCTTCATCCCGCTATCCGTGCGCCAGCCACACGGCGAGGGCGAGGATCACCGCGAAGGCTCCGCTCGTCGCTCCGTACAGATTTCGGAGCGTCGTGACCGAGCCGGGTGCGGTCCCTACGGTCGAGGCGCTGATCCGCGCCACGGCGAGCGTGCGCGGGAGCGAAAGCACGACCAGCGCGAGGACCGAGCCGAGCTTGAGAAGGAGCGTGGCGCCCCAGTTCGTCGCCGGCCCCAAAAGAGCCGCGCCGAACGCGGCGAGGTTGCCGATTCCGGTCATCGCGAGCACGCCTGCCGCCGCCCAGAACAGCCACTCGTAGCGGACGGCGACGGCGATGACAGCCCCTGCGGAGTCGGCGCCGGGGCGTGTCGAAAGCGCGAGGACCGTGATCGCACCGCCGAACGCCGTCGCCATGGCGGCCACGTGGACCCAGCGGATGGCGACGTGCAGGACGTGGGGGTCGAGCTCCACGCCGCCAGTCCAACGCACGTTTCGCGCAAGTCAAGTCGCGGCGCGCTAGGGCTGTGGCAAGGCATGCGATGGAGCTGACCATCATGCGAGCGCCGATACTTCTAGCAATGCCCCCTCGTCCGAAGTCCGCCTTCATCTGCCAGCAATGCGGGTTCCAGTCGCCGAAGTGGGTCGGACGCTGCCCGTCGTGCGACGGTTGGAACACGTTCGTCGAGGAGCGCGTCATCGCGCCGCCGAAGGGCCGGGGCCTGGCCCGCGCGCCACGCGAACCGATCGCGCTCGGCGACGTGCCCGCCGACGCAGAGGAGCGGATGGTCACGGGCATCGGCGAATTTGACCGGGTGCTCGGCGGCGGGATCGTGCAGGGGTCCTGCGTCCTGCTGGGCGGCGATCCGGGCATCGGAAAGAGCTCCCTCCTGATGCAAGCGTCGGCCGCGCTCGCGACCAAGGGCACCGTCCTCTATGTATCGGGCGAGGAGTCGGCGGCACAGATCAAGATGCGCGCGCGTCGATTCGGCATCGCCAGCGACGGCATCCTGGTTCTCGCGGAGACCGATCTCGGCTCGGTCATCGAGGCGATTCGCAAGGTGCGGCCCATCTTCGCCGTCGTCGACTCGATCCAGACGATGAACTCGGACGCGATCGTCTCGGCCGCCGGCGGGGTGTCGCAGCTGCGGGAGTGCACGGCGCGGCTCCTCGAACTCTCGAAGGGGGAGGACGTGCCGATCTTCCTCGTTGGCCACGTCACGAAGGAGGGCGCGGTCGCGGGGCCGCGCGTCCTCGAGCACATCGTCGACGCGGTCCTCTATCTCGAGGGCGAGCGCTTCCACGCGTTTCGCATCCTTCGCGCGACGAAGAACCGCTTCGGATCCACGGACGAGGTCGGCGTCTTCGAGATGGCCGAGAGTGGCCTTCGCGAGGTCGCCAATCCGTCGGAGGTCTTCCTCGAAGAACGAAGCCGCGGCGTCGCCGGCAGCGTCATCGTGCCCACCGTCGAAGGGACCCGGCCACTTCTCGTGGAGGTCCAGGCCCTCGTCACGCCGACGAGCTTCGGGCTGCCGCGTCGCACCGTGAACGGCGCCGATCCGCAGCGCGTCCTCCTGCTCCTGGCGGTGCTCGCGAAGCGCGCGGGCCTTTCGGCCGGGAGCCACGACGTATACGTAAACCTCGTCGGCGGTCTCCGGATCCGCGAGCCCGCGGCGGATCTTGGGCTCGCCGTCGCGGTCGCATCGGCGTTACGCGACCGCCCGGCTGATCCGCGCACCGTGTTCGTCGGCGAGCTCGGGCTGGGTGGCGAGCTCCGGCGCGTGCAGCGGATCGCCGCGCGGCTGAAGGAGGCGGAGCGACTCGGGTTCGAGCGCGCTGTCGTCCCTTCGGCGAGCCTCGGCGATCTGAACGGCACCGCCCTCGAGGTCAGCGGCGTGGCGTCTTTACGCGAAGCGCTCGAGCGGGCGGGTGTAGCGGACCGCTAGCGCGTGAAAGGCACGAACGCGGGGACACTCCCCGCGAACGTCCGGAACTCGTCACCGAACCCGGCCGCGAGCACGCTGTCCTCCGCACGGATCCGCAAGGCGGTGAACGGGATCACGTAGACGAGGGTGATGACGAGAAGCGCAAGGCTCTCCATCGCCACCGTCGCGCCCACGTGGAACGAAACGATCCCGAGGTACATCGGGTGGCGCGTCAGGTGATACGGCCCGCTCGTCACGAGGCGGTGACCCTCGAAGAGATCCATACGGATGCCGTAGCTCTTCCCGAGCGACCACATCGCCCAGGCCGCGAAGACCGCTGACGCGATCGCGACCGCGAGGCCGACAAGGCGCACGGGCATCGGGAGATCGATAGGAAAGGGGAAGAAGTACGCGATGACGAACGGGACCCAGACGAGTGGCGGGTAGTACTGGAGCCACCACGCGTCGTGGGAGCGCAGGAGGTGTCCCCGGTGGCCGCGGATGATCCGAAGAGCGCCGGCGGAGAGGAAAATGACGTGGGCGGCGAGCAGAACGGCGATGCGGAGGGAGCGGTCATCCACGTCGCAATTCTGGGCCCCGGGGCCGGGGGGCGCAGCCCCCCGACGGCTAGACTCGTCCGCATGTTCTTCCATCCATCCCGGCGTACGTTCGCGCGTCCGCCGCATCAACAGAGAAAGGAGTCATCGTGGCCTTCATCCGTCTTGTTGCAGCTCTCATTGGCTTCGTTTTCGGATTCTTCCTCGGTGCAAATCTCCTCCAGGTCACCCAGGTCACGCCCGCCAACAACCAGGTCCTCGTCGTTCTTCTTCTCGCGACGGCCTGCGCGATCCTGGGATGGCTCGGCGCGCCATACGTCACGGTCATGCCCGCCGCCATCGTCGTGGAACGGATCCGCGCGGCATCGGCGGGCGATCTCATCGGCGGTGCGTTCGGGGCCGCCATCGGGCTCATGCTCGCGCTCTTTCTCGCGTTCCCGCTCTCGTTCCTTCCTGGTGAGATAGGGCGCTACGCGCCGCTGGTGACGGCGGTCGTGCTCGGTGTCATCGGGGCGACGGCCGGTGCCGTCAAGCGGAACGATCTAAGCGCGTTCGCGCAGGGCGTACGGGGCGTTCGCCGCAACACCGCGGACGCGCGCGTCCTCCTCGATACGTCGATCATCATCGACGGCCGCATCGCGGACGTCGTCCGGAGCGGCTTCGTTCGCGGCACGCTCATCGTTCCGAAGTTCGTTCTCGCGGAGCTCCAGTACTTCAACGACTCGCCCGACGGCTCGCGCCGCGAACGCGGGCGCCGCGGTCTGGAAATGCTCGCGAAGATGCAGAAAGAGGAGACCGTCAAGGTCGAGCTGTCGGAGGAGGACCCCGCGGGAACGGGCGCGGACGGAAAGCTCGTTACGCTAGCGAAGAGTCTTGGCGTGCCGATCATGACCAATGATTACGGCCTTAATCGCGTGGCCGAGCTTCAGGGCATAACCGTGCTGAACATGAACGATCTCGCGAAAGCAGTCCGTCCAGTCGTCCTGCCGGGCGAGGAGATCACCGTGCGCGTTATCCAGGAGGGCAAGGAGTCCGCACAGGCGGTCGGATACCTCGAGGACGGCACGATGGTCGTCGTCGAGAACGGCGCGAGGCACATCGGCTCGGAGCTTTCGGTCACCGTGATGCGAGTCCTTCAGACGGTCGGTGGCCGGATGATCTTCGGTCACCCGAAAGGTGAGGTCACCGAGACTCGCCGGCCTCGTGCCATCGATCGCTAAGAGCGGCGCGGTCTGCGCCATCCTCGCGGCGGGCAGCTCGACGCGTGCGGGGACGGACAAGATCACAGCTGACCTCGGCGGTCAGCCGGTGCTCGCGTGGTCGCTCGTGTCGGCCATCGCCTCAGGGGCGTTCGAGCGGATCGTGATCGTCGTGCGCCCAGATGTACCGCGCGGTCCCATCGAAGCGATCGTCCGACCGCGCGCGCCGGAGGCGAGCGTTGTGGCGGGCGGAGACACACGAACGCAGTCGAGCTGGGCGGCTCTCGCCGCCGCGGACGACGCCGACGTGATAGCGATCCACGACTCAGCGCGCCCATTCGTGCCTCCGTCGCTCTTCGCCCGCTGCGTCGAGATCGCCCGACGTGAAGGAAGCGCCGTCGCCGGGCTGCCGCTCGCAGACACGGTGCGGCGCGCGGACGAGGCGGGCGTCGCTATAGAAGAGGTGTCGCGCGAAGGCCTCTGGTCGGCGCAGACGCCGCAGGCGTTCCAGCGCGAGGTCCTCGAGCGCGCTCGGGTCGCAGTTGCGGATCGGTCCTTCGGCGACGATGCGGCCGCCGTGCGCGCCGCGGGACTCCCCGTGCGGATGGTGCTTGGAGAGCGCCGCAATCTGAAGATCACGACCATGGAAGACCTCTCGTATGCGCGGGAGCTGGTCGCGAAGGGCCTCGTCGGCATGCCCGCGCTGCAGATCCGCTAGCCGTGCCGCAGCGGGCCGGCCTCGGGTACGATATTCACCGTCTCGCGGCGGGCCGCCGCCTGGTCTTGGGCGGTGTCGCGATCGAGCACCCGAAGGGGCTCGCTGGCTACTCCGATGGTGACGTCCTC
>VBGU01000216.1 GCA_005881085.1 Chloroflexota bacterium
ACGTCCAGAAATCCTGGATGCTGCCGATGTCCTCGACCGGCGGCGTCGTGCGAACGGGCTCGAAGCCGTTCGCCGGCAGGCCGGACCGTCCCCGCACCGTTCGCGTGAGCTCGAAACCGTTCGCGTACGGCAAGGTCTTCGCGAGCAGCGTCGCTGTCATGTCCAACGTGCTCAGCGTTGACGACGCGAGAGGCGTCGGTGTGCTCGGGACCGGGGTCGTGGACGAGCTCGTGGGCGAAGCGCTGGGGGCGGCCTGTGGCGGGATGCAACCAGCGAGGAGGACGACCAGCGCGAGAAGCGCGACCGACCGACGACGCATCACCTTCCGTGATACCCCTCAGCGAGCGTTCGCGTCGCGACGATCTTGCCGCCGCGGAAATATCGACGGGGAACACGTCGACGGATGGCTGTGATGACCTCGTGGCTGATCGTGCCGCACGCCTCGGCGAGATCCTCGGCCGTCTGCTTCGCGCCAGCCTGCGCACCGATGATGACGACTTCGTCGCCCTCGCGCGCGTCGGGGATCTCGGTCACGTCGAGCATGACCAGGTCCATGCAGATCCGACCCGCGAACCCGACCCGCCGACCGCGCACGAGAACGGCGCCGCGTTTCCCGGCGATGCGCGGGAGCCCGTCGCCGTACCCGACCGGCACGGTGGCGATCGTGCCGTCGCGCGGAAGCCGGTACTCGTGGCCGTAGGACACCCCGGTGCCCGCGGGAACGCTCGCGATGCGGTGCACGCGCGACCGCCACGTGAGTGCCGGCCGAAGCCCGAGGGCGCTCGCGAGGTGCGGCGCGGCGTGCAGGCCGTAGACCGCAAGGCCGGTACGCACCGCGTTCATGCCTTCGAGCGGTCCGAACGCGGCGACACCGGCGCTCGCGGCGGCGTGCACCAGACGGGGACGGTCGGGGAGGCTGCTCAGGACCCCTCGAAATTTCTCGAACTGGGCACGGTCGTTCGACGTGTCGGGCTCATCCGCGGTCGCGAAATGCGTGAAGATCCCGTCGATCTCGATGTGTGGCAGCGACGCGATCGCGCGATATCGCGCCGCAGCCTCCTTCACCGGAGCACCGAGCCGCGTGAGGCCGGTGTCCACCTTGAAATGCACGCGGACGGTCCTGCGAAGCACGGTCGCCGCCTCGCTGATGGCGCGCGCCCGCTCAACGTCCCACACGACGAGAAAAAGATCCTGAGCGACGGCGTGGGCGACCTCGGAGGAGTCGGTCGGTCCGAGGAGGACGAGGATCGGCCCGTTGACGCCGCCCTCGCGAAGAGCGAGCCCCTCCTCGACCGCCGCGACGGCGACCATGACCGCGCCGGCTTCGAAGCAGGTCTCGGCGACCGCCTCGGCGCCGTGGCCGTAGGCGTCGGCCTTCACCACTGCGATGACGTCGGCCTTCGCCCGCGCGCGGATCGCCTCCACGTTCGAGACGATCGCGTCCAGGTCGATGTCGGCCACGGTCGAGCGGATGGCCTCGGAGGTGGTCATCGTCCCTCGACTATTTCACGGAGTGCCCGCGGAAGCGCGTCGGCGATCTCGGTCGCGAGCGCCCCGGACTCGCCGGTCTCGCTTGCGAGGAGGGCGCCCACGCGGCCGTGCGCCCACACGCCCGACGCCGCCGCGGCGAGTGGCGCGAGCCCGCGGGCGAGCAGCGCGGCGATCGCGCCGCCCAGCACGTCGCCCGAGCCGCCGACGCCGAGCGTGGGATTCGGCTGGTCGTGCACGTAGGTCTTCTTCCCGTCGGTCACGACCGTGACCGGCCCCTTGAGCACGACGACCGTTCCCCACTCGCGCGCGTGCCGCTCCGCGAAGGCCACGCGGGCGGCTCCGGACGGCACGACCCCGCCGGCGAGGCGCGCGGCCTCGCCGTCGTGCGGGGTGAGGATCGTCTTCGCGGGAAGCGCCTCGCGCCACGCCTCGGTGCGAGCAAGCGCATTCAGACCGTCCGCGTCGATCACCGTCGCGACCGAGCGCGCGTTGCGGAGCGTCGCGATCACGAAGTCGTCGGTTCCGGGCGCGTGCGCGAGGCCCGGTCCCATGAGAAGGACGCGCGTGCGCTCGCTCGTGACCGTCGAAACCTGCGCCGCCGCGGCCGCTGAGACGACGCCGGCCTGCGCTTCGGCGAGTGGAAAGAGCGTCACGTTCGGATCCTCACCGGCGATCGCCTCGACCACCGAGCGCGCCGCGGCGATGGTCACGACGCCCGCGCCGCAGCGCAGCGCCGCGCGAGCCGCGAGAAGAATGGCGCCGGGGTAGCGCAAGGAGCCGCCGACGATGAGCACACGTCCGCGCGTCTCCTTACCCGCGTCTTTCGGCAGTGGTTTGAGCGCCGCGCGGACGACGCGAGCGTCGAGCGCCTTCGACGCCGACCGCTCGGTCAGCGCAGCCCTACGGCCACCGCGACCGCGAGATCGCGGATATGCGAAATAGAGACGGACAGAGGGGACTTCAGACCGATCGCTTCGCGTCGCGCTTCAGCACGACCATGAAGAGTGACCGTCGGTTGACCGGCTCGTGTTCGCCGGATCTCGATCTCTCGCCAGCCGACGCCCCGAACGCCCAGACCGAGGACCTTCGAGACGGCTTCCTTCGCAGCCCATCGCCCGGAGAGATGCAGGATGTTCGTGCGGCAGTACATCTGCTCCCACTCCGTATACACGCGGTCGAGAAATCGCCGCGGATGCTTCTCGAGCACGTTGCGGATCCGCGCGGTCTCGATGATGTCGATGCCGACTTCGGAGCTCACGCTCGCTCCGGCAGAGTGCGGCGGGTCCTGTCCCCGGTTCGGGGGCGCGCGCTCGCCGCACCCTCCCCGCCTTGCGCGTCGTTCGCTGCGCTCACTCCGCGTGGCGGGGGCCCGGGGCACCCGCGGCTCGCGCACACCCCGCTCACCGGTGCCACCCGCCGCACCAACCGGTCTCGCTCTCGCTCATTCGACCGTCACTGCCTTCGCCAGATTGCGGGGCTGGTCGACATCGTTGCCGCGGCGATCGGCTATGTGATACGCGAGCAGCTGCAGCGGAACGACCGCGAGAACAGGTGACAGCAGCTCTTCGACGGCTGGGATGCGAATGATCTCGTCTGCTTTGCCTGTGATCTCATCGTCCCCGTCGGTCGCGATGGCGATCACGACGCCGGCTCGGGCACGGACTTCTTCCATGTTCGAGCGGATCTTCTTGTAGACCGAATCTTTCAATGCGATCGCGACGACGGGCAGGTCCTCGTCGATCAGCGCATTCGTGCCGTGCTTCATTTCACCGGCGGCGGTGCCCTCGGCGTGGATATACGAGAGCTCCTTCAGCTTGAGCGCGCCTTCGAGCGCGGTCGGGTAATTCACCCCGCGACCGAGGAAGAGGAAGTTGCGCGCCGTGTGGTAGCGGTAGGCGAGCGCGCGGACCTTCGGCTCCTCTCGGAGCACCGCATCAACGAGCGTCGGCAAGTGGTCCCGCGACGCTGCCCGAGGAAGATCGCGAAGAGGTAGAGGTCCACGAGCATCGCCGCGTACGCCTTCGTCGACGCGACGCTGATCTCGGGTCCCGCGTGGAGATAGATGACATCGTCGGACACGCGGCTGGCCTGGCTGCCGACGACGTTCACCACAGAGAGAAGCCGCGCGCCCTGCTTCTTCGCCTCCTCCATCGCCGCGAGCGTGTCGACGGTCTCGCCGGACTGCGTCACGGCGACGACGAGCTGGCCCTTCGTGACGGCCGGCTGCCGGTAGCGGTACTCGCTCGCGATCTCGACGTCGCACGGAATGCGCGCCAGTCGTTCGATCAGGTACTTGCCGACGAGGGCCGCGTATGAGGCCGTCCCGCACGCGACGAAGCTGATGCGTGGGATCCCGCGCACGAACGCGTCGTCCATCTTCAAGTTGTCGTCGAAGACGACACGGCCGCTCGATCGCTCCACGCGACCGAGGAGAGTGTCCGAGATCGCGCGCGGCTGTTCGTTGATCTCCTTGAGCAGGAAGTGCTTGTATCCGGACTTCGCGGCCGCGATCGGATCCCAGGTGATCGTCTCGATCTTCTTGTCGATCTTCTCCCCCGTGATGGCGCGGAAGCTGACCGAATCCTTCGTGATGATGGCGACCTCGCCGTGGTCGAGGAAGCTCACCCTGCGGGTGTGCTCGAGGAGCGCGGGCGCGTCCGAGGCGAGGAAGTTCTCGCCCTCGCCGTATCCGACGATCACACCGCCGGCGTTCGAGATCCGTGCCGCCACGATCTTCCCGGGATCCTTCGCCGAGATGAACGCGAGCGCGGCCGCGCCCTCGAGCCGAGGAAGCACCGCGAGGGCGGCCTCGTCGAGCGTGCTGCCCTGCGCGAGCTCATCCTCGAGGAGATGCACCGCGACCTCGGTGTCGGTCTCGCTGGTAAAGCGATGGCCTTTCGCGACGAGTGGCGCTTTGAGCATCTCGAAGTTCTCGATGATCCCGTTGTGGATCACCGCCGTGACCCCGCCGCAGTCGACGTGCGGATGCGCGTTCTGCTCGCTCGGGCGCCCGTGCGTTGCCCAGCGCGTGTGTCCGATCCCGGTGTGGCCCGGCGTCGGATGTTTCGTCACGATCGCCGCGAGGTTGTCAAGCTTGCCTTCGGCGCGGAGGATCTCGAGGGTCCCGTTTTCCTGCACGGCGACGCCAGCCGAGTCATACCCGCGGTACTCGAGACGCCGCAGGCCGCCCATGAGGAGCGGCAGCGCCTCACGCGGACCGACGTAGCCGACGATCCCACACATTTAGACGAGCTCCTTCTCGGCGACGCGGGCCAGCATCTCCGCGGTGCTGGACGCGATGGTGGAGTTCTGGGCCTCGACCGTGATCCTCAGGACCGGCTCGGTGCCGGACGGCCGGACGAGGAGACGGCCCGTCGTTCCGAGCGTTGCTTCGGCGCTTCGCTTTGCGGCGCGGAAGGCCTCGTTCTCTTCCCACTCGCGGCGCCGCGCGGCCTTCACGTTGCGCGTCACCTGTGGCCAGAACTGCATTTCATCGGCGAGCTCCGCGAGGGTGCGTCTCTCGGCGCGCATGAGGTGCAAGACTTCGAGCGCGGTGAAGATGCCATCGCCCGTTGTCGAGTACTCACGAAAGATCACGTGTCCCGACGATTCCCCGCCAAACTGAGCCCCGAGTCGCTCCATGGCTTCCCAGACGTATCGATCCCCGACCTGGGTACGCTCGAGCCGGACACCGTCACGAGCGAGCATGGCCTCGAGGCCACCGTTCGTCATGACCGTGCCGACCACGATCTTCGGGTTCAGCTGGCCGTGGCGCGCGAAGTGGCGCGCGACGAGCGCAAGGACAAAGTCGCCGTTGTGCGCGCGACCGCGCTCGTCGACGACGATGACGCGGTCGCCGTCGCCATCGAATGCGAAACCCGCGTCGGCCTTGTTATCGACGACGAGCCGCTGCAGCGCTTCCGGCGCGGTGGCGCCTGAGCCCTCGTTTATGTTCTGACCGTCGGGCTTGTCGAAGTACGAGAGGACCTCGGCGCCCGTTTGCGCGAACACCGCGGGCGCGACGCGATAGGTCGCGCCGTTCGCGCAGTCCAGGGCGATGCGCATGCCGTCGAGGCGCGGCGCCTTCGAAACGAGGAAGGTCTCGTACTCCCTCACCAGGCCGCGCGAGTCACCGACGAGGCCGATGCCGCCCTCCGTTGGGCGAGGGAGCGTGTCGTCCCCGGTCATGAGCGCTTCGATCCGGTCCTCGACGCTGTCGGCAAGCTTCTGCGCGCGGTGGTCGAAGAACTTGATGCCGTTGTCCGGCGCGGGGTTGTGCGACGCGCTGATCACCGCCCCAGCGACGAACTGATCTGTCTTCGCGAGATAGGCGAGCCCGGGGGTCGGAATGTGGCCCACCAGGCGCACCTCCATGCCCACCGAGCAGAGCCCGGCAGCGAGCGCGCTCTCGAGCATCCGGCCGCTTCGGCGGGTGTCGCGGCCGATGACCACTGAGTGGCCCGGCCCGCCCAGGACGTGGCCGGCCGCCCGACCGAGCCGAAGCGCGAGCTCCGGCGTGAGGTCGAGATTCGCGACGCCTCGGATGCCATCCGTGCCGAACAGCCTGGTCAACGGTTCCTGATTACCTCGTTCGTATGGTGAGCGTCACCCGGGTCGGTTGCACGCTTTGGGCCGTGGTCCCGGCGGGCGTTCGAACGACCACGTCGACCGGGTACGTGCCCGGTCCCTTGCCCGTCGCGTCGACCGTCGCGACGACCTGACCCGGCGTGATTCCCGAGAGTGCCGGTACCGGACCCGCAACGACGATGCCGATGCTCGGCGGATCGAACTCCGCGACGAAACCGCTACCCACACCCGAGGCCTGCACCGCGACGACCGGGAACGAACGGCTTCCGGTGAGAGGCAAGATGGAGACCGTTACGGTCGCCTGAGCCGCTTTGACGAGCGAGGTGCCCTCCCCCGGGAGCAAGAGCGCGACCTGGAAGGTCTTGTCCGCGCCAAGTCCGCTCACGTCGATCGGCGCGGTGGCGACCTGGTCGATCGCGCTGAGCGTCCCGCTCTCGCCCCGCACCGTGACGACGGACGGATCGCTCGTCACGCGCGTGATCCAGTAGCCGGTCGCAACGAAGCCACGGACCGCGGGCACGACGGGGACGGTCCGCGTCGTCGCCGTCGGAAGAACGGGCACGGTCAGCTGAACGACCGCGGGGTCAACGGTGAGGCCGTCGATCGTCGCGCCCGAGGCATCGACGGCCCTCGGCTGCACGCTCTGCACGAGATCGGTCACCGCGTCGCCGAAGCCGACCGTGGCGTACAGCGCCGCGATGCGCGCGACCTGACTCGCGGCGCCGCTGACGCGGACCTGGCTCGGCGTGATCGCCGGGTCGCCCGCGAACGTGCCCGCCGGCGGAGTATTCGCGAAGCGCGCCTGCACCGCGACGTCGCGTGAGGTGATCGGCTCGATGCGCACGGTCACCGTGGCCGGCGCCCTGCTCTCGACGCTGACTCCAGCCGTCGCGACCTCAACGCGCACCGGCACGTCCTGAGGATCGGAGTTGTGAATGTCGGCCGCCGGTAGGTCGAGCGTCGCGTGCAGGTCGGACGCGATGACGTTCGCGAGCGCAGCCTCGGTTCCCTTGAGCCTGACGCTCACATCCCCGAGCTGCCCCTGGACCACGTAGCCGGCCGGAACCGAGTCCGGCCGCTCGACCGCGACGCGGCCGCCGTAGTCCTTCACGACCTCGGTCGCTGGAGCGCTCAGGATGGACACGATCCAGAAGATGAGCGCGATCAGCACGGCGGTGAGCTTCAGCGGAAAGTCCGCGGTCGCGATGCGCCGGAGGTCGATACGCCGGCGCGGCAGGAGGGGCCGTGCCGGCGCGGGAACACGCGCCATCGCTATGAGGCCTTGCTGCGAAACGGAAGTGGCTGGACCCGACTCCGTAGAAGCGATGAGAGGACCCGTCGCAGCCGCTCCTCGTCCAGCGCGCCGATGATGCGGCCACCCGCGGCGATCGAGATCGCCTGGGTTTCCTCCGACACGACCACCACGATCGCGTCGGTCTGCGCGCTGATCGAGAGCGCCGCACGGTGTCGCATGCCGTACCGGTGCGCACCGCGGTCGGTGTTCTCTTCCAGCGGAAGAAGGCACGCCGCGGCGAGGATCTGTCCACCGCGCACGATCACCGCGCCATCGTGTAGCGGCGACCTGGTCATGAAGATCGACGCCAAGAGCTCCGCGGTGAGCTTGCCGTTCACCGGAACGCCGGTCTCGCTGTAGTCCTGGAGTCC
>VBGU01000217.1 GCA_005881085.1 Chloroflexota bacterium
AAAAAGCTTGGGATCCGCGGATCGGACACCGCCCAGCTCATTTTTGAGGACGCGCGCGTGCCGGCCGCGAATCTCCTCGGCGAAGTCAACGATGGGTACAAGATCGCGCTCTCGACGCTCGACGGCGGCCGGATCTCGATCGCGGCGCAGGCGGTCGGCATTGCTCGCGCGTGCCTCGAGGATGCCCTCGCGTACGCCAAGCAGCGCGAGGCCTTCGGAAAGAAGGTCGCGGACTTCCAGGCGATTCAGTGGATGCTCGCGGACATGGCCACCGAGATCGACGCGGCCCGCCTGCTCACGTGGCGCGCGGCGGCCATGAAGGACGCGGGCGAGGATTACATCCTCGCGGCGGCGGAAGCGAAGCTCTTTGCGAGCGATGTCGCCGTCAAGGCCAGCCGCGATTGCGTCCAGATCTTCGGCGGCTACGGATACCTGAAAGACTTTCCCGCCGAGCGCCACTACCGCGACGCGAAGATCACGGAGATCTATGAGGGAACCAGCGAGATCATGAAGCTCGTCATCGCGGAAGAGATCTTGAAATAGTGATCGCGCCAACAGGCGCGTTTGTTCCGTGGGGCGCGGTGCTGCTCGTGCTCGCCGCCCTTGGCTTCGGTGCCTTCTTCTGGCGCGCGTGGCGCCTCTATCAGTACATGCGACTCGGTCGCGACGAGGCGCGCATCGACCACCCGTGGCGGCGCGTGCGCGACGAGCTCGTGGTCTATCTCGGACAGCGCAAGCTCTTGAAGCGGCCGTACTACATCCGCGGACTTGCGCACGCGTTCATCTTCTGGGGATTCCTCGTGATCACCATCGGGACGGTGGATCTCCTGTTAAACGGGATTCTTGGTTTCCACGTGCCGGGGACGGGAAGCGGGCTCTTCGCGTGGACGATCGACATCTTCGCCGTCCTGGTGCTCGCGTCGATCGCGATCGCCTTGGTCCGCCGCCTCTTCTTTCCGCCGCCGCGCATGCACGTCGCGCTCGATGGCTACGTGATCCTCGGGATGATCGCGCTGCTCATGCTCACGCTCCTCGTGTTCGAGGGCGCCGGCCTGTCGGCCGGCCTGCTGGAGAAGGGCTACACCTCGCCGCCGATCGCCAACGCAATTTTGAAATCGATCTTCTCGCGCAACGTGGCGGGTGTCGTGTTCCCGGTCGCGTGGTGGACGCACGTCGTGACGGTCCTCGCCTTTGCTGCGTACCTCCCGCAGTCGAAGCACCTGCACATCGTCACGACGCTTCCCAACGTATTCTTCAGGAAGCAGACGCCGAGGGGACAGCTCTCACTCATCGAGGATATCGAGAACAAGGAGACCTTCGGCGCCGCCTCCATCCGCGACCTCTCATGGAAGCAACTCCTCGATAGCTATACCTGCACGGAGTGCGGACGCTGCTCGGACAACTGCCCGGCGCTCGCGACCGGAAAGCCGCTCGATCCGCAGAAGATCGTCCTCGACATTCGCGACCAGCTGCTCGCGGAGGGCCCCGGCCTCCTCAAGGACGCGAAGGCCGAGACGAAGCCGCCGGCGCACTGGGTGGAGTCGAAGCCCGAGGAGCTCTGGGCCTGCACGACGTGTGCGGCGTGCGTCGAAGCGTGTCCGGTGACGATCGAGCACATCGACAAGATCGTCGACATGCGCCGGCACCTGACACTCATGGAGGGATCGGCGCCGCCCGAGGCCCAGCGCGCGATGACGAACATCGAGCGCGCTGGAAACCCGTGGGGAGAGCCGCGCGAAACGCGCGGGGACTGGGCATCGAGGAACGACCTGGGCGTGCCGACGTTCGCAGAGAAGCCCGATGCGGAATACCTCTACTTCGTCGGGTGCGCAGCGTCGTTCGACCGGCGCAATCAGAAGGTCGCGCGCGCCCTGGTCCAAGTGCTGCGCGCGGCCGGGGTCTCGTTCGCGATCCTCGCGTCCGAGGAGACCTGCAACGGCGACCCGGCGCGGCGGATCGGCAACGAGTATCTCTGGCAGACGCAGGCGCAGCAGAACATCGAGACATTCAAGAAGTACGGCGTGCGGAAAGTCATCGCGAGCTGCCCGCACTGCTTCAACACGATCGCGAACGAGTACCCGCAGCTCGGCGGGAACTACGAGGTCATCCACGCGCTGCAGCTCGTCGACCGGCTTATCGCGGACGGCAAGCTGAAGGTCGGCCGGGGGATGGCCGAGGCGGTGGCGTACCACGACCCGTGCTACCTCGGGCGCCACAACGGAATCTACGACGAGCCCCGCGCGGTGATGGATGCGATACCGGGAGTCCAGCGCGTCGAGATCGAGCCGCACAACCGCGAGCGGGGCTTCTGCTGCGGCGCGGGCGGGGGACGCATGTGGATGGAGGAGAAGGTCGGCCAGCGCGTGAACCACCGCCGGATCGAGCAGCTCCTCGTGCTCAACAGCGGCGCGACGAAGGTCGCGAGCGGGTGCCCGTTCTGCTTGATCATGCTGGAGGAGGGCGTCGGGGCAAAGGGCGTGCAGGATGTCATCAAGCCGGTCGACGTCCTGGAGCTCGTGGCGGGGAGGCTGGAAAGCTAGTGGATCTCACAGACGGCACGACCATCTTCGCGATCGCGTTCACGCTCGTCTTGCTCGTCGTCGCCTTCGCGGTCGTCGTCTTCGCGCTCTGGTACACGGGGGACCAGCAGGAAATTTGAAGATCCTCATTCCGCTGAAGCAGGTGCCGGACTCGACAGTCCGCGTCAAGGTCGCGCCCGACGGAAAGTCGGTCGTCACCGAAGGCATCACCTGGTCGATCTCGCCGTACGACGAATACGCGATCGAGATGGCCCTCGAGCGCAAGGACGCCGATCCGTCGACCGTCGTCGCGGTCGTGACGGTCGGTCCGGCGCGCTCGCGCGACGCGCTGCGGCAGGCTCTCGCGATGGGCTGCGACGAGGCCTCGCTCGTCACGGCCGATAACGCCGCGCCCCTCGCCGTCGCTCGTGCTCTCGCGAAGGTCGTCGACGAGGCGAAGCCCGACCTCGTTCTCTGCGGGAAGCAGGCATCCGATGACGATCAGGGCTTCGTCGGTCCGGCCCTCGCCGAGATACTCGGCTGGCCACATGTCGCCACGATCACGAAGGTCGTCCCGACTGACGGCGGCGTCGAGCTCTGGCGCGAGGTCGAAGGCGGTCACGAGGTCTGGAAGGCGCCGCTCCCGGCCCTCGCGACCGTGCACAAGAGCGAGAAGGAGCCGCGCTATCCGTCCCTGCCCGGGATCATGAAGGCGAAGAAGAAGGAAATACCCGAACGAGCGTTGAGTGCGCTCGGGGTCGATGCCACCGGCCCGACCTGGACCGTCCTCTCGATGGAGCCGCCGCCCGTGCGTGGCGGAGGCAAGATCCTGAAGGACGGCGACGCGAAACAGATCGCGCAGCAGCTAGCGACCGCGCTCCGCGACGAGGCGAAAGTCCTGTGAAGACGCTCGTCGTCGCCGAGCGCAAAGGGACCGATCTCCGCCGCGTGACGGTCGAGCTCGCCGCGGCGGCGCGCGAGCTCGGCGAGGCGACGGTCGTGGAGATCGCGGGCGAGCGCTACTCGCCGTTGCCGTTCGTGTCGGCGCTGGCGAAGAAGGTGGAGTCGGAGAAACCGGACCTCGTCCTTCTCGGCGCGACGCTTAACGGACGGGATCTCGGCGCGCGGCTCGCGGCGCGGCTCGGTCGCGCATACGCCGCCGACGTGACCGGCTTCCGCCCCGCCGGGAACGCGCTCGAGGTCGACAAGCCGATGTACGCGGGGAAGGTTCGCGCCAAGCTGCGCCTCGACCTTCCCGCGGTCGTCTCGGTACGACCCGGCGCGATGCCGCTCAAGGAGGGCGCCGCGGCGCCGCAGGTGGAAAAGATCGACGCGGACACATCCGCCGAAGGGCTCACGTTCCTAAAGCTCGCGGCGACGGCGACGGCGACGGCGGCGAAACGCGTCTCGCTGTCAGAGGCGCGGGTCGTTGTGTCGGGCGGCCGCGGGCTCAAAGGACCCGAGAACTGGCACCTCGTCGAAGAGCTGGCCGATGCGCTCGGCGGCGCCGTCGGTGCGTCCCGCGCGGTGACGGACGCGGGATGGCGTCCGAACGAGGAGCAGGTCGGGCAGACCGGAAAGACGGTGACGCCTGATCTCTACGTCGCCCTCGGCATCTCCGGCGCGATCCAGCACCTCGCGGGCATGACCTCGAGCAAGGTGATCGTCGCGGTGAACAAGGATCCCGACGCCGACATCTTCAAGATCGCCGATTACGGGGTCGTCGCGGATGTGTTCGAGTTCGTCCCCGCGTTCACCGAAGCGGTGAAAAAGGCGCGGGCGTCGTGAATCCGTTTGTCGGAGCCACCGAGCGCGAGCTCTCCCGCGCGGTGAGCGCATCCCAGCAGCCGAGAAAGAAGGTACGCTCCCGCACGACCTGATCGCCGAGCTCGGCCACCTCGGCGTGCTCGGCATGACGATCCCGGAGGTTGACGGCGGGCTCGGCGCCTCCGCGGTCGCGTTCGCGCTGGTGCTCGAGGAGCTCTCCGCCGCGTGGCCTTCGCTTGCCGTCGGCGTCGCCGTCAACAGCGGCATCGTCGCGGGCTCGATCGTGCGCCACGGAACCGCGGAGCAGCGCAAGCGCTGGCTACCTAGGCTCATGGACGGCACGGGGCTCGGAGCGTTCGCGCTGACCGAGGCCACCTCCGGCAGCGACGCGGCTTCCCTGCGAGTGACGGCGCGGCGCGACGGAAGCGGGTGGCGGATCGACGGACAGAAGCAGTTCATCACCAATGCGCGCTACGCACCGCTTGCGATCGTGCTCGCGCGCGTCGGTGAGTTCGACGCCGAGCGCACGAGCGCCGGTATCACGGCCTTCGTCGTGCCGCTCGACGCTCCTGGTATTTCCATCGGACCGTCAGAGCGCAAGATGGGTCTCCGTGCGTCGGACACGAGCGCGCTCATCCTCGAGGACGCACGGGTCGGCGGCGACGCCATGCTCGGCGAGGCCGGCAAGGGTTTCGCTATCGCGATGTCCGGGCTCGACGGCGGTCGCATCGGCATCGCGGCGCAGTCCGTTGGGATCGCGCGCCGCGCGCTCGAGCTAGCGCGTGCCTATTCGAAGGAGCGCAAGCAATTCGGCCGTCCGATAGCGGACTTCGAGGGCCTTCGTTTCAAGCTCGCGAAGGCCGACAGCGACCTCGAAGCGGCCCGCCTCCTCGCGCTCCGCGCGGCCTGGCTCCGCGATCGCGGCCGGCCATTCACGCGTGAGGCGGCAATGGCGAAGCTCTACGCGAGCGAAATGGCACA
>VBGU01000175.1 GCA_005881085.1 Chloroflexota bacterium
CGTAGATCCCGTGCCTCGCCGGCGAGCCCTTCGATCGTCGTCACCTCGCCGCGTACGAGCGCGGCAAGCGTCACGCAGGACATGACGGGCGTGCCGTCGACGAGGACCGTGCACGCGCCGCACTCGCCGCGGCCGCATGCCTCCTTCGCCCCCACCAGACGCAGTCGCTCGCGCAGCACGTCCAGCAGCGAGTCGCCCGGTTCGATGTCGATCTCCGCGGCCCGGCCGTTGACCGTGAGCGTCTTGCGCACCGGGCTCACCGGCTAGAGGTCGTGCCAGTCGTCGGCGGCGGGACGCCAGATGTCGATGTTCCGCGGGTCGACCGACATCCGTCGCGGCTTCGCGGTGGCGTGCTCCTCCTCTGTGAGGCGGCGGTGTCCATCGCAGAGCTCGATCCGCGGCCCGTGCTTGTCGTCCTCGATGTAGAAGGCGATCGACTTCGACGCCGAGTGGTTCGCCATGTCGGCGGCGATCTTGATCTTGTCGTAGACCGCGAGCGCGCGGCCGCGCATGACGTCATCGAGGCTCTTCATCGCGAAGCAGATATGGGCGACCTCCTTCTCCTTCGAACGCCGCATGGCGAACGAGTGGTGGAGGCGGTTCTCGCTGCGCAGGAACGCGGTGACGTTCGCGATGTAATCGGATGGCTTGAAGCCGAGGACGTCGATGTAGAACTTCAGCGTCTCGTCGAACTTCGGCGTGCCGATGAACGGGTGGACGATATAGGCCGGCGTGTAGAAGAGCGACGGCATCTCGGCCCACTCCTGGTAGTCGGTGAAGAACTCGAGCGTGTTGCCCGCGGGGTCCTGCGTCGCGAAGCCGCCGGCGCACCAGGTCTTTTGCGGTCCAGCTCCTTCACCGGCGCGACCCAGTCTTTGACGCGCTTTTTTAGGGCACCAAGGACCTCCTCGGACTCGACGCTGAAGCCGAAGGCGCGCACCTCGTGCTTCTTCAGCGAGCGGTCCTCCACCAGATCGAGCGCGTGGTGCGGAAGGCCGGCGCGCAAATACGTGTGCCCGTCCGTCTTCCCGGCGAAATCGACGCCGACGTACTTCTCGTACCACCCCTTCGTCGCCTCGAGATCCGGCACCGCGATGCGCGCGTACTCGAACGAATAAGGCCCCTTCACGTCCATGTCGCGAACCTCCCGCTTCTCGTTTCGCTGATGGTCACAGGATGAAGCTCAGGCGGCCACCCGGCCGCAGGACCTCGAGCTCGAGTACCGCGCGGCGCTTGCGGAATTTGAGGCCCGCGCCGTTCGCGGCAAGCGTGTGCTCGTAGCGTCCGACGAACTGGTCGACGTTCCCGTCGCGGATCTTGTAGATCAGGAACGCGGCGCGGACCTCGAGCGATGAATCCGACCTCTCGCCGAGGCGGACGTTCGTCACGAGCCGCCTCGTGCGGGAATGCGGATTCTCAGCATGGGCATGTTTGCTCTTCAAACGCTTCACGCGCGCGCTGAGAAGCTCGTAGTCGTCCCACACGTAGTACTGGGAGCGGTGCGGATCCTCGTTCGGCCGATCCGTCGTGGGCACTTCGTAGGTCGTGCTCGTGTCGAAGAGCGCGAGCCATTCGTCGAGGCGCCACTCGTCGAGAAGCGCGGCTTCCTGGAAGAGGAAGTCCTCCACCTGCTGGCGCGTGATCGTCCCGATCACGCCTTCGTTCCGGTGACGAGATCGTCCCAGTGGCGCCAGAACCCGCGGATGCCCGCCTCATCAACGTTGCGCGCCGGCTCGCCGCGTGATTCGCGCTCCATGCCGCGCGAGATGTCGCTCCAGTCGACCTCGGGACGCGGGTCCCCAGCCGTCGCCACCACACCGCGCTGGACGCACTCGTACGCCTCGACGTCGTCGGGTGTTGCGAGACCGCCCGGACCGATGAAGCTGCCGAGGATCCGGATGCGCAGCTCGCGCGCCTCCGCGGACTCGCCGGCCGGCGCGAGCTCCCACGCGCGCACCTCCGTAAAGTCAGGCCGTATCGGCTCGAGCTGCCGCGCCGCGAGTCCCTCGATGTCGAAGAGAAGCAGGTTCGGGAAGATGAAGAGGATCCGGCTGGTGCTGCTCACACGCGCGGCGCGCTCCTGACCGACGCGCCTGGTGAGCTCCCGGACGTTCTCCTCGACACGCAGGCGTTCCGCCTCGCCGAACCTCGGCTCCCACTGCATCCCGACCCGACCGCCGTGGCCGCTGAAGACCAGCACGCTGTGGCCGTTCTCAAGGGTGATCGCGCGGCCGCCCTCGTCCGAGGTCGCATAGCCCGTCGTCTTGAGGTATTCGACGAACGTGACGTGCGTGGGCGAGAAGTGGTAGCCGTCCATCGCGTTCTCGACCGCGAGCTTCCAGTTGCCGCGGATCGAATAGAGATGCGTGCCCGGGATGACCTCGAGCCCCCGCTCCGAATGGTCGGCCATGAAATCGAGGTACTCGCGCGCGTCACCGAGATGCTCGCGCAAGCTCGGCCCGTCGAGGGCGAACGACACGAAGACGAAGCCGCGGTGGTTTTCGACACGCGGCAGCCCACGCAGGCCCATGGTCGCGGCGAACCCACGCTCCGGCGGATAGGCCCCCGGATCCGGGATGCCCACGAGCTCGCCGGTGTTCGCGAACGTCCACGCGTGGTAGAAGCATTGATAGGTCTTCGCGTTCCCCTCGGTCTCACGGCAGAGGATCGTGCCGCGGTGCGGGCACGCGTTCAGGTACGCGCGGACCTGACCCTTCGAGTCGCGGGTGAAGATGAGCGGCCGTCCGGCGAGCGTGCGTATCTTGAAGTCACCCGGCTTCGGGACCTCGGTCTCGTGACCCAGGTAGAGCCACAGGCGATCCCAGAGCCGTCGTTCGCGCGCGAAGATCTCATCGGAGCGGAAGACCTCCCGGTTCACGCGGAAAATGCGCGCGTCCCAGTCTTCGAAGATGTAGGGACTCCGACGGCCCACGAGGTTCATCCGCGGCGCCGCGGTTGTCTGCGTCATCGTCGCCGCCCTCCCTGACCCGCTATCTCGTCATACGATACGGGCTCTCGCATCGTGAGTTGCGGTGATCGTCAGCCGCGCGGCCGTAGGGCCAGCTCCGCCCCCATCGCGACGCCGACGAGGCCCGAGAGATTCGCGAGCGCGATCACGATGCGGGTCTCCTCGCGGCCCGCGCGCACGCCGACGGTAATGCCGTTGCGGCGCGGCGGCAGGCACACGATGTCCCCGCGGACGGTAGCGAACGGCTCGCCGTCGACGTCGATCGTGGGCGCTCCCGCGAGGACGTACATGAGGCCATTTCCCGGGCTCGCGAGCAGGTCGGTGCTCTGTCCCGGGTCGAGGCGCTGCGTGAAGATCAGCATCGGAGCGGTGCCGGCGAAACCAGGCGCGGCCGGGTGGACGTACCACCGGAGCTCTCCGAACCCCGTGCGATCCGGAGCGAGGTCGGCGCGGCGGATCAGAGCGGGCGGGTGCAGGGCCTCGCGCTGCCGCTCGCGCAGCTGTAGGAGGCCGGCGAGCGTCGGCGCCGCGGGCGCCGCGGCAACGCCGTTTCCAGAAGCCTTCCCGATCTTCGCGGGAGCCCAGTCCGACGAGCGCGTCTGCGGCTCGAGCTGGACCATCTCGGCGCCGAGCGCGACGACGAGCGGCTCGTAGATGATCCCCATGAACTTCGACGGGCGATCGTCGCGGGCGCGGAAGTGCTGATGGTCGAGACCACCCGGGACGATGGGCAAGAGGACCGCGTCCTCCGCGCTCCAGTCGAAGCGATGGCCGTTCACGATGCTGTAGCCGTCACCCTCGACGCCGAAGATCGTGATGCCGCCTTGATGCTGGTGCCGGCCGCTCGGCACGCCGGTGTGATCGCGCACGAAGATGACCCATTGGGTGAGCGAGAGCTCCTCGAACTGCGGCATGATGTAAAACTGGCTCGTGCCCTGACGGCTGTCGACCACGGGCACTTCACTTCCCCGGATGTGGATCTTCCCGTAGTGCGCGCGCCGGTAGAGCTCCTCCCACCGATCGAAAAGGCCCTCATAATCGCGCAGCGTTGCAGCGCTCATCTGCATGTCGTGTGCGCTCCGCGCACGCCGCAGTAATCGCGTGCCGCGGTCGCCTGCTTCACGCCGGGCGCCGTCCAACGAGCTCGGCGCGATCCAGCTCGTGCACCGTGCCGAACTCGCGCGAGAGCTGGCCCGCCGTGGCCAGAAGAGCGCGCGCCATCGGCGACGTGCGCGATTCGGGGACGGACGCCGACGTGCCGACGATCGCGACCGTGGCCATCACACGATCGCCCTGGAACACGGGCGACGCGATAGCGCGGATCCCCGGCTCGACATCCGAGGCCACCGCGATCCGGGTACGCCGGATCCGCTGCAGCTCGGCGGCAAGTGCGGGATCCCGGCGGAGGGCACGGCGCAGACCGCTCACCTCGCCGTCGGGCAGGAAGGCGCAGAAGATCCGGCCCTGGCTCGAACGGAAGAGCGTGAGCCGCGAGCCGGTGTGGATGCTGATGCGCACGAGCCGATCGGGGTTGTCGTCCGCGCGGACCACGACAGGCGCCTCGCCATCCCAGACGCTGAGCACGACGGTCTCGTTCACCTTGTGGACGAGCGCCTCCATGTGCGGCCCGGCGATCGCGACGACCGGCAGCCCTGCTCCGGCGGCGCCCGCGAGCGTGAGCACCTGCGGTCCGAGGGTGTATTCGCTCGTCGCCGGATCGAAGCGCAGGAGGTTCGCCTGGCGCAGCGCCACGGTGTAGCGATGGGCAGTCGCGCGGCTCACCCCGAGCCGAGCGGTGATCTCGGAAAGCGAGCGGCGCGGACGGCCGACGGTGAAGAAGCCGAGGATGTGGGCGGCCCGCGCGACCGACTGTATCGCTGACTCCGACCCGTTCAGCTCGCGCGTCCCGCCTGGAGAGATGTGTTCTCGCATGTCGATCAGTGGTGTAGCACGACGAGCACGGCCGCGTCGAACGTCATGCGTCGATCACGCAAGGGCGCGACGAGTCGCGGCGAGGGTGCTCGCGATGCCCGCGCGGAGGAGCTGCAGATCCGAGCCGACGATGACGTAGCGGAGCCGTAAGGCGGACAGCGCAGCGAGGGCCTCGGCGCTCGCGACCCATGCGCCGAGCGCCACCGATGCGTGCTGGGCGGCGGCGGCGATCTGCGTCACGCGCGCGCGGACTCGCTCGTCGTCGAGCATGCCCGGTCGGCCGAGATCGACGCTCAGATCGGTCGTGCCGATGAAAGCGACGTCCAGCCCCGGCAGCAGATCGTCGAGCGGATCGAGCGTCGTCGCCGTCTCGATCTGGCCGACCAGCAGCGGGCCGCCCCTGCTCCTCTCGAGATACGCGCCGAGGGGCACCGCACCGTAATCCGCCGCCGGGTGTGCCAGGCTGACGCTTCGCGCGCCCTCGGGCGGGTAACGCGAGGCGGCGATCAGAGCGTCGCGCT
>VBGU01000077.1 GCA_005881085.1 Chloroflexota bacterium
GTAGGTGCGCGCGAGCGCGTCGCGCAGGCTCTTCGAGCCCCACGTGATCGCGTACTGGTTGATGTCGGCGTCGATCGCGCGCTTGGCAGCCTCCTTCACCTGGACCGGTGCCGGAAAATTCGGAAAGCCCTGGGCGAGGTTTATGCCGCCGTGTATCGCGCAGAGCCGCGTCATCTCGCGAATCACCGACTCGGTGAACCCGACGGTCCGCCGGGCAACGCGCGGCCGCGCGACGCGCACTAGTACCCCACCTCGAAGTCGACACGGTTGATGAGCGGTTCGCCCGCCTTGTACCGGCGGAGGTTCTCGGCAAACAGCGCGAGGGTCCGCTCGCGGACGCGCGGCGACGACCCGGCATGGTGTGGCGTGATGATGACGTTCTCGATCGTCCACAGCGGGCTCTCCTTGGGCAACGGCTCGGTCGTGAACACGTCGAGCGCAGCGCCCCCGATCCGCTTCGCCTGCAGCGCTTCGATCATCGCGGGCTCGTCGACGATCGCGCCACGAGCGATGTTCACGATCCACGCGGTCGGCTTCATTCGGGAGATGACGTCGCGCGATATGGCGCCGCGCGTCGCGGAGGTGAGGGGGGCCGCGATGGCGAGGTAGTCCGCTTCTCCCACGACCTCGGCGAGACGGTCGGCGGCCACCACGCGATCAACGCCAGGTTCCGATGGTCCCGCCTTGCGGCGAACGCCGATCACGCGCATCCCCACCGCGCCGGCGAGGCGAGCGATCTCGCCGCCGATGCTGCCCATGCCGTAGACCACGATCGTCGCGTCGCGCAGCTCCCGGTGCTGCTCCTCCTTCCATTCGCGCGCGCGCTGATTGTCGCGATAGCGGTGGAGCTGACGCGACGCCGCGAACACGAAGGCCAAGAGATGCTCGGCGATCTGGATGTCGTACGAGCCGCTGTTGTTGGTGAGCACGATGCCGCGCTCTGCCAGCTCGAGCAGCGGCAGGTTATCGACGCCGGCCGAGACCGTGTGGTACCAGCGGAGCTTCGGCGTCGCGTCGAGGAGCTGTCGCGCGCGGCGCGGGTTGTTCCCGCTGAAGGCGACCTCCGCGTCCGCGGCGGCGTGGAGCTCTTTCTCGTCGGTGATCGCGACGACGCGATCCTCGGGGAAGCGGGCCCTGACCGTCTCGGGCGAAGTAGAGAACGCCGACCACACGACGATGTTCGTCACCGGCTCCGCATACTACGGACCCTCGTGGGCGTCCTCACCGGGACTCTTCTCAACGCGGCGACGGTGCTCATCGGCGGTGTTGTCGGTACGGTGGTCGGCGATCGCCTGCCCGAACGGTTGCGCGAGAACGTCGTCCGCGGTGTCGGCCTATTCGTGACCGCGATGGGCGTGAAGTTCGCGATCGACACGTCCAACCTGCTCTTCATGCTCGGCGCGATATTGCTCGGCGGGATCGTCGGCTCGCTCGTCGGCGTCGACGCGCGGCTCAACCAGCTGGGCGACGCGCTGCAGCGACGCTTCGCGCGCGGAGGGACGAGCACCGTGGCCGAAGCCTTCGTCACGGCGTCGATCGTTTTCTGCGTCGGGCCGCTCACGTTCCTCGGATCGATCCAGAACGGCCTCGCCGGCGACGCGACCCTCTTGAGCGTCAAGAGCGTGCTCGACGGTTTCACGGCGATCGCGCTCGCGGCGACGCTCGGGTGGGGCGTTCTCCTGACGGTCCCGCTCATCCTTGTGTATCAGGGCGGCCTCGCGGTCGGAGCCTCGTTGTTCGCGGGGGTTCTCAGCGACCTGCAGCTCCGCGAGATGAGCGCGGTCGGCGGCTTGCTCCTCATGGGCGTGGGTCTCAGACTTCTCGCTATTCGGGACGTCAAGGTCGCGGACTTCCTGCCGGCGATCATCGTGTCGCCGCTCGTCGTGGCGGCGTTCGGAAGACTGTTGGAGGCCCTAGGCAAGTGACCGCACGAAAGACGATCGAGCTCCGCAGCGACACGTTCACGCTGCCGACGCCGGCGATGCGCCGGGCGATGGCCGAGTCCGAGGTCGGCGACGACCAGTACGGCGAGGACCCGACGGTGAACCGACTGGAGCGGCGCTCCGCCGACATCGTCGGCAAAGAGGCGGCGGTGTACGTCGCGAGCGGGATGCTCGGCAACCTGTGCGGCGTCCTGGCGCAGACCGAGCGCGGCGACGAGGTGATCCTCGGGGACCTCGCGCACATCTACCAGAACGAGATGGGCGCTTCGTTCGTACTCGGCTCGATCCAGCCTCGCGTCGGTCCCAATCGCACCGGCCTGCCCGCGCTCGAGGACATCGAGGGCGCGATCCGTCCTGCGGGCATGTATCCGCGCACGTCGCTCGTGTGCCTCGAGAACACCCACAACAACTGCGGTGGCTCGGTCATCACCGTGGAAGAAACGAAATCGGTCGCCGACCTCGCCCATCGCCGCGGGTTGCGCGTGCATCTCGACGGCGCGCGGATCTTCAACGCCGCGGTGGCGCTCGGTGTCGACGCGCGCGAGCTCTGCGCCCCGGTCGACACGGTGCAGTTCTGCTTCTCGAAGGGACTCGCCGCGCCTGTCGGCTCGATCCTCTGCGGCAGCGCGGAGACCATCGCGAAGGCGCGGCGCGTGCGAAAGCTCTTGGGAGGCGCGATGCGACAGGCCGGCGTCATCGCGGCGGCCGCGCTCGTCGGGCTCGAGGAGATGCGCGACCGTCTGGTGGACGACCATCGCAACGCGAAAGCGTTCGCGAAGGGTCTCGCCGAGATCCGCGGGATCAGGATCGACGCCGAGCGCGTCGTCACGAACATCGTCTCGTTCGAGGTCGACCCTGCATGGATGGAAGCCGGCGCGTTTTCCAAAGCGTGCGCCGAAAGCGGTCTGCGCATCTCCCGATATCTCGGGAATTCGCCGCGGCTTCGCGCGGTCACGCACCACGGTGTTGACACAAAGGACATCGCCGACGCCCTCGCGGTCGTCGCGTCTGTCGTGTCGCAGGCTCGCGCACCCGTCGCTGCCGCAGACTAGCTAATCAATACGGCGGGGTACGCGTGCTGCCCCCGAACTGGTACTAACGGGGGAGCGCGTAAGGGTTGGCAGCGCCTGCTCGTTACCTAGACTGACGACCAGTGGGCAGGGTATTTGCACGCTTGCGCGATGCGATAAACGAGCAATTCGGCCAGTCGATGGTCGAGCTCGCGTTGCTGCTGCCTATCCTCGTGTTCGGCCTGATCGGCGCGGCCGACCTCGCCCGGGCATTTGCCCTCCAGCTCGCCATTCAGAACGGTGCGCGGGCCGGCGCGGAGGCGTATGCCATCAACTTCACGCCGACGCGAGCCCTGGCCATCCAGCGCGCCGTCGACGAGATGTCGCGCACACCCGGCATGGACGTCAACAACCCGAGCCTGAACGTCGACGCCTGGGCCCTGCAAGCGGACGGCGCTACGGCGTGCCTGCAACCGCCGACGGTCGCGACGCCGTGCTTCGTCACCGTCTCCATCCAGTACACCTTCCACACGCTCGTGCCGTGGCCGCTGATCCCGAACACGGCCAACTTCGACCGCAGCACCACGATGAGGACCTTCTATTGAGCGCTCTTCGTCGTTTCTTTCACGAGGACAACAGCACCGAGCAGCGAGGGCAGTCGGGGCAGTCTCTCGTCGAGTTCGCGCTGCTCATGCCGATCATGCTGCTGATCATCACCGGACTCTTCGACGTCGCACGCGCCGTGTGGGAAGAGAACACGCTCGCGTACGCGGCCCGTGAAGGGACCCGCTTCGCGATCGTGCACGGTTCCGCGGGTCAGGGCCCGCTCCCCGACGGATGGGCCTGGGGCGCGGCCGACCCGACCGACGTCAACGACCACGTCATCGGTTACGTGAAGACCGTCGTCAAGCAGGCCGCGATCGGCGTACCGAGTGTGACCGTGACGGTCACGTATCCCGACACATACCCCGGCACCGGTCCGCCGCCGGTGAAATGCGCGGACCGCAACTGCCGCGTCATCGTCGACGCTTCGGCGCCGTTCGTTCCATTGCCTTCGCAGTACTTGCTGGGTGGGGCATTCCAAATAACCCTGAAGGGGGGATCGCAGCTGGTGATTCAGAGATGAACGCACTCAATAGGTTCTTCGGACGTGACGACGGCGAGGAAGGCCAGGCCGTGGTCCTCTTCGCGATCATGATGCTGGCATTGCTCTTCGCGGTCGGTCTGGCGATCGACGCGGGGCAGCTCTACTCGGCCAAGCGGACCGAGCAGGAAGCCGCCGACGCGGCGGCATTCGCCGGCGCGGTCGTGCTCTATCAGCAGGGAACGGGCGCTCAGGCCATCGAGGCCGCGCGTACCGATGCCCTCACCAACGGATACGTCAGCGGCGGCGGGTGCACTCTGCAGTCGCCCGGTTCTTGCTACGACGCGGCGACCCAGACGACGGTCAGCGTCTTCTGGCCGCCCGTCACGGGGCTCTACCTCGGCAACATCAGGCACGTCGAGGTCGAGATCACGCGCCAGGTCAAGACCTCGCTCGTGCCCGCTGAGGCGGCGTTCAACCCGGTGCGCGCACGCGGCGTCGCCGGCTCCGAGCCGCTCAACAATGGCTACGCGATCATGGCGCTCGACCGCGGGAACACCTGCGGCGCCTTCAACACCCAGTCGAACGGCAGCGTCCAGCTCTACGGCGGCGGGATCCTCGTGAACTCGACGTGCGCTTCGTACGCTGCGCAGAACGATCAGGGCACCGCGGGGCCGTGCGCAAGCAACTGCTTCTACATCGAGTCGCCCTACCCGCTCGACGTGAACGGCAACGCGACAGGCCACTGGAACGACCTGGGCATCACGGTCAATACAGGGCACAACCAGATCCCCGACCCATTCGCGGGATTCCCCAAGCCCTCCATCACGGGCCTGCCGATCTGCAACTCGCTCGCGGCGTGCCAGGACGGTTCAGGCAACCAGAACCCGGGCGTCTACACGACGAACCTCGGTGGCGCCGGCAACTCCGACATGACGCTCAACCCCGGCATCTACATCCTGAAGGCCGGCATGGACACGTCTGGTAACCACGACATCACCGGCAGCAACGTCTTCCTCTACAACACGTACTCGACGTATCCGGCGGCGCCGGGTGGTTCGCCCAACTGCCACCAGATCAACCTGCAAGGCAACGCGATAAGCACGCTCAGCGCGCAGACGACGGGCACCTGGGCGAACCTGCTCGTCTACCAGGACCCGGCCTGCAGCGTTTCGATGGAGATCGGCGGTAACGGCACATTCCTTGGGACCGGCTCGATCTACATCCCGAGCGCACAGTTCGTCTTCGACGGCAACCCCTCCACGCTCACCGGTAGCCAGCTCATCGCGCGGACCGTGAACATCCAGAACGGAAACATCTCGATCAACTACAACCCGACGACGACCGCGCAGCCGATCCTGCCGCGTCTCGCCGAGTAAGACCCGAACTCGTTTTGCAGGAAGGCCCGCCGAAAGGCGGGCCTTTCTCTTTAGAGGCCGAGATCCTGCTCGAGGAGCCGGGGCGGCAACGAACCTGCGCCGAGCAGCCGGTCGTGAAAGAGCCGCATCCCCCAGCCCGCGGCGCGCGCCTTGTCGCGGAGGGCGAGGATCGCCGCGCGGCCGAGCGCGTAGCTCGAGGGCTGCAGCGGAGTGAGCGTGTAGCGGCGCACCTCGGCGACCGCGTTCGGCTCCTCGAGGCGCGCCCGCTCGACCATGAAGCGCACCGCGTCGTCGAACTTCATCTCGCCGGTCGCCAGGCCAACGTCCACCGTGACGCGCGCGGCACGCCAGAGCAGATCTTTGAGGCGAAGGAGCCGCGTCTGCGGCGAGTCGAGATAGCCGAGCTCGGTCATGAGCTCCTCCACGTAGAGACCCCAGCCTTCGACCATCAGATTCGAGCGGATCGCCTTGCGCGCGAGCGAGGGCTGGTCCGCGGCGACGGTGAGCTGCAGATGATGACCGGGATAGCCCTCGTGGCACGCGATCACCGCGATGCCCGCGCGCGGATGACCCTCGAGCCGCTCGCGCCGCGTCTTCTCGTCGTCGCCGGCGTCGGGAAGCGTCACCCAGAAGCGTCCCCGGCGCGACGACTCGAACGGCCCGGCGCCGACGTACGCGGCGTACGGATACGTCGGGCGCTGGAACTCGGGCATTGCCTCGACGACGAGATCCTCGCCGTACGGGATCGTGGCGAGGCCCGCGATCCCGACCGCGAGACGCGAGCGCTCCATCTCGGAGCGGTACGTCTCGACGAGGGCCTCCTCTGACGGATGGTCCTCGCGCACCGCTTCCATCGCCGCTCGCCAGTCCTGATGACCGACCTCGATCGCGGCGCCGTTGAGCGCGGCCTCGGTCTCGCCGTAGAACTCCTCGCCCCACGCGCGAAGCGAAGCCGCGTCGTGATCGAGAAGGTCCTTCTCCTTCAGCCACGCGTCGACGGCGTCACGCCCGATCGCGAACGTGCCGCGGGCTTTCCGCTGGAGTGTTTTCTTCATCCACACCGCGTACTCATCGAGCGCGTCGGCGGCCGCTTCGGCGGCGGGAAGGAACGCACGCTCCGCGGCGCGGTCGAGCGCCGTCGCTTTCGGCACCATCGCCGGCGCGCCGACGCGGAGGAACGCGGCGCCTGCGGGCACCGTGCGAAGCGCGATCTCCACCCACTCGGGCGGCACGAGAGCCGGGTCGAGATTCGCCTTCGCGGCCTCCAGCGCGGCCGGTGCCTCGGCAAGGCGCTCCGCGAGGGTCGCGACGCGCTCGGCAAGCGGCGCATGCTCGCGCATGAACGCGTAATACGCGCCGCGCGTGATCGGGTCGGAGTAGAGCGTCGGTTGCCTGCGCCAGCGCGCGAAGGGCCGGACCGCGCGCTCCCCGCGGAGATCGGCGACGATCAGCGCGCGGTCGACGCGCTCCGCGGGAAAGAGCTCGTTCTCGGTGAACGCCTCGAAGCGCGGGAGCCACTCATCAATGAACCGATCACGTGCGGCGAACCCGTCGGCGGTGAAATCACCGAGCCGATGGTCGTGCGCATGAATCCCCGCGACAGAGGCCATGACGGGATCGAGCGCGTAGCGCCCGTGGACGAAGTCGTAGGCGTCCTGGCCGAAGCCCGTGAGCTAGAGCGCTTGCCCGCAGTTCGTGCAGAACTTCGAGTCGCTCGCGTTCGGCCGCCCACAGTTGCGGCAGTAGACGGTCGTGCCAGGCGCGGCGGTCGCGGCGGACGTCGTCGACCCTGCGGTGACGGAGGCGGCCTTGTCGTTCGTGGACTCGTCGCGGAAGCTCCGGACGCCTTTGCCCAGCTGTCCGAGAACGTCGGGCAGCTTCCCCGCCCCGAAGACGATCAGCACGACCGCAAGGATGAGGAGAAGCTCGGGACCACCAATACTCGGCATCGTTCACTCCCACGCGAGGCATCTCGATGCGCGATGCGCCTCGATCTTCCAGTGTACGCATGTCTCTAGACGAATAGACCGTCGAGAAGCCCGAGGAAGAGCGGGATCACGACGAGCAGCATCAGCGCGGGTAGATAGCAGAGGACGAGAACGAGCATGAGCCGTCCCTCGACGCGACCGGCCGCATCGAGGCTCCTGGCGCGCTCCGATCCTCGGAGGCGATCGCGGTGGTCACGGAGGACGACGAGCGCGCCACGACCGAGGTCGCGGGATCGCTCGAGATCGCTCGCAATGGCGCCAAGCGCCGGCACGCCCGCAGCCGCGGACTCACGCGCGAGCGCTGGAAAGAGCGGCGCACCCAGTGCATACGAGCGCGTCGCTGCCGCGAGCGCGCCGTCGATCATTCCGCTTCCAACGCCCTGCTCAGCGATGTCGACGAAAGCAGCCTCGATCGGACGACTGCTCGCAACGAGAGCTTCCGCCCACTCGACCAGCGTGACGAGCGCGTGCTCCGCTTCCGACCGCCGATGCCCCGCGGCGCGGTCGACACGAAGCGTCGGCAGGATGAACCCGGTGTAGGCGGCGGCCACGACGACGAGAGGGCCGATCGGAGCGACCAAGCTCATGGCCGCAGCGAGCGCGGCGCCGGCAAGCGCCCCGACGATCTTCGCGCGCAACAGGTCGCTTTCGCTCCAGCCGAGACCGCTTTGCGCGAGGTCTCTCGTGACCAGCACCGACCGAACCAGCCGCGGCGCATGAGCCCGCGGCGTGAGCTGGGCGAGGCGCATTCCGACCGCGGATCGCGGACGGCTCGCCATTACCGCTGCTATGAGAGATGTCGCGGCGAGAACGGCTCCGAGGGCGATCAGCGACGCGCTCCGTCGACCGCGCGGCGGCTCGCGAGCACACCGATCACCTCGAGGACGGCAGCGACGGGGATCAGGACGAACCGTCCAATCGGTTGTCCGAGCGTGGCCGCGAGCGACGGGACCGTGAGCGCGAGATAGGCCGCGAGCGCGGGCACCACCAGCGCGAGAAGCACGACCTGCGAGCGCACGCCCGCGGTGCGCGCACGAATCTCCTCGTCGAGGCGCTCCTCGAACGCGAGGCGATCGGCGACGGCTGCGACCAGGATCCCGGCGCGGTCGTACGGCAAACGTGACGCGATGCCCATCGCGAGCGTCTCGAGCGCGATTCGCGCGCGCGGGTCGGCGGCGCGATGCGCAGAAGTTCGCAGCGCCTGATCGAGCGGAGCCCCGAGGTCGAACGCTCGGAGCGCTTCTACGAACGGCCGTCGCGCCAGGCGATCGGTCGAACCGCCGCATGCCCGACGGAGCGCCTCGGGAAGCGAGGCACCCGATCGCAGCGCCGCTTCGGTCGCGCGCAGCAGATGCGTCGTCGCAAGTCGAGCTCGCCACCGAACGGCCGCGGCTCGGGAGCGCACGATCAGGGATGGAGCGAGCGCGCCCGCCACGAGGAACCCAACGAGGGGCAACGGCGTCGCGACGCTCAGCATCGCGCCCGCGCCGATGCAGCCCGCGCGCAGCGACTCCCATTGCCAGAGCGGTCGGCGCCAATTCGCATCGTCGAGCGCGCCCCGATCTGGATGTCCCACGCGCACAGCCGGCGACGCGGGTGGACGAGCGAACGGCGCGAAGACCGCGCAGCTCACCGCGAGGGCGGCCGCGAGCGCTCCAGCCACCGCGCCGCTCACCCGATTCGCTGCCGTAGCCGTGCGGGCATGCGCACGATGCCATCGCCGGCCTGCCATAGGGCCGCGATGCCGCTCTCCTCGATCGCCGCGATCTCCCGCACCGATCGCGTGCCCGCGCGATCGCGGATGACGTGTACGAGAATGTCGATCCCCTGCGCGACGTGGCGCGCGATCGCGGTGGCATCAAGCTCACCCGCGCGGGCCAGCAGCAACGCCAGTCGGTCGATCGCACCCACCGCCGATCCAGCGTGAATGGTCGTGAGCGATCCCTCATGCCCCGTACTCAGCGCCTCGAGGAGCGCTGAAGCCTCGCGCGGCGTCCGGACCTCGCCGACGAGAATGCGGTCCGGCCGCATGCGCAGCGCGTTCGCGACCAGATCGGCGATCCCGATACCCGATCCGTCGCGCGCCGGCACGCACTCGAGATGAACGACGTGCGGGTGCGGGAGAACGAGCTCGTTGGTGTCCTCGATCACGACCAGGCGCTCGCCCTCCGGGATCGCCGCGGCCAGCGAACGCAACAGCGTGCTCTTCCCTGATCCGGTGGCCCCGCTCACGAGAATGCTCGCCCGCTCGCGAACGCAGGCCTCGAGGAGAGCAGCCGCGTCATCGTGAAGGCCGCACGCGACCCATGACGGCGCCGGTCCACGAAGTGGGACGGAGAGCCGATTGAACTTCCTGATGGAGAGGCTCGGACCGCCGATCGGCGCGATGACCGCATTCGCGCGGCTGCCGTCGCGCATCCGAGCATCGACGAATGGCCGCTCAAGCGTGAGCTCGCGACCGACGCTCCCGGCGATGCGATGTGCGAGCTCGGCGACGTCATCGGCGCCGCGAAATACGACGTCGACCCGCTCGAGGCGGCCCGAACGCTCGCAGAAGATGTCCCGTGGACCGTTGACGAGGACATCGGTGACTTCCGGATCGTCGAGTAGTCGCTGGAGCGGTCCGAACCCGAACAGCTCGGCGCACATCGCATCGAGCTCGGACTCGTCGACTGGCACTCGCGCCGCGACTCGCACCCGCTCGCGCAGGAGCGCTCGTCGCGCGGGCTCGGCATACGCGGCGAGTAGCCCCGCTGGGTCGATGCCGGCCGCGACCTCGGCACGCACGCGGGCAACAAGCGCCGGATCGGTCATGCGAGTGCGCGGAGCAGCGCGTCAACTGCCCGCAGGGTCGGACCGCGTGCCGCGAACGAATCATCCGCGAGATACGCGTCGTGAGGGATCGCGGCGAGAAGCGGAAAGCCCACACGTTCCGCGACTCGTGCCGCGTCATCTTCGCCCGCGCCCACGACGACCAAACCGACCGCGCATGGCACGCGCCCGAGGAGCGGCGCCGCGCAGAACACAGCTTGCAGCTGGGCGGACCGCGTGCCGGCGACGAGACAAAGACGATCGAGGGACGACAGGATCGCGGGATCGAGCGAATCGGCGCCGCAACCGAGATCCAGGACCGCGGCGCGACCCGCTGCGCAGGAGTTGACCAGACCAACGAGCCGCTCACCGTCGAACGTCGCGTGCAACGACGGCGCGCCCGGCAGGAATGGGATCGACGACCAGCGCGAGACCAGATCGCCCTCGCGTCCCGGTTGCAGGAGCGCGTCCGCGACATTCGCGGCGGTGAGGCCGGCTCGGAGCGCGAGCGAGGGGACCCACCGGTCCAGATCCACGAGGAGCGGTGCCTCGCCACCCGCCGCGGAGCGATGAGCGAGCAGCGCGGCGACCGTGCTCGAGCCCGAACCTGCCGCGAGCGACCAGAACCCCACACGCTTTCCTCTGCGTAGCGCCGCGGGCCGCGCGGGCGCGATGGCGGCGAGCGGCTCGGTGCGACCGGTCGCTTCCCGCATCAGGGCGAGCGCGATCTGCGAGACCGGCGACGCATCAAGGAACGCGCGTAGACGGCTCATGCGAAGAGCCAACGCGCGAGAGCCCCCTCGCGCGCGAGCGCACGACGCTCCGGCGGAGCGCCGATTGCGGCGATGTCGAAGACGACCGGCCGGAGCACGCGGCGCGCCTCCGTGGTGCGCAGCACGTCACGCGTCGTCCACGCGCGCCGACGCCATCCCACTGCCGCGTCGACTCCGCACAAGAGGTCGCGCACGAGCGCGCGACGCGCGGCGTTCTCGCGCTGCAACGGCCTGCCCCGCAACAGTCGAGCGGTCTCCGGGCCGAGCGGTAGGGACCGCACGTGGACGAGATCGAGGGCGAGGCAGAGAAGAGGCAACGGCGTCAGGTCACGGCCGATCGCGGCTCGCGTCCCGGGACGCGGCGCGAGAGTCTCAAGTGACACGCCGGTGCTGACCCCCGCGAAGGCAAGGACACAACGCGCGCGATCGACAAGGTGGTCGTCGACCTCGACGAACACGCCGATGGGAGTCCGCGCTAGCGTGACCGCTCCGAGCGACGCGATCGCCGCGTCGACCGCGCCACTGGCCAAGCGCTCGCACCGGAGGACGGTCATTCAGCGCGATTCGGCGAGCGCGAGGACGAACATACTCGTCGCAATTCGATCGGCGAACCGCACCTCATCGAGCGCGTCGATCGCGACAACAACGCTTCCGATCCGCTCGCCCACGGTTGAGACGGGACTCTTCGAGAGAGCCGCGCCGTATGGCGAGCCGGTCTCCGATCGAACATCGAGCACCATCGCCCCCTGCAACAGGAGCTCGGTGGTTCGGCCACCGGGAGCGCGACCCGCGATGGGCACCGCGATGACGTCGACGCGCGCGCCCGGCACGATGGCGCCGCCCACCGCTTGTGCGGCGCTTGACAGCGGCAACGCGACGGCGCGCATGCTTCTTGGCAGGGCAAGACCTGTGTGAAACGAGGCGGCATCGTCGGAAAGCGCCGGGCTGAGAACGACCTGGCCGCGCCAGAGCGGGGCTCTCGGCACCTTTCCGACGGCGGCGTTCGCATCGACGAGCGCCCCCGCGGGAACGGCGTCCGCGGCGATCGACACGATCGCCAGGTCGTCGGCGACGAGCGGATGGGTTGCGTCGACGTCCCGCGCGGCAACGACGATCGGACTTCGCTGGGCTCCGATGTAATAGAGGGTCCCGGCGAGCGCTCCGGCGGCCAGAGCGAGTGCGACGAGCGCGCGCTGGCCGATCAATCGTCGAGTGCGGGCGACCGGACGATCACCGCGATAGCGGCGTCGACAATTCGGCGGCCGGTGTCGGGGGTGTCGACTTCGAGCCTCAGCACGACTTCATAGGCGGCGCCGGGCGGCGCGAGGCGGCGCCACGAGGTCTGGAACGGGACCGCGCCCGGGCCACTGGTGACGAGCGCATCGCCGGGGTCGCCGGCGATGACGGTCCATGAGCGCACGGGAACCTCGCGATCGTCGATGAACGCTCGGGGCCACAGCGAGATGGCGCGACCGCGAAGGACCTCCAGCGTCGCCAGCGGCGCGCCGACCGGGAGAAGTGATATGCCCGGCCGGATCGGTTTCGGCGGGGCAGGCGTGGGCGACGCGATCGTCGGAACGGATCGCGCCGCACAGCATGTCGGCGGAAACGGTCGCGTCGTCGCCGAGGGCGTTGACGGAACTGACGGCGCCGGTTTGATGACGCCGGGGGCAGGCGTCGCCGCCAGCAGACGAGCGATTTCAGCGTCGTCCTGGAAGAAGACGATACTGACCGGGACGAACCCGTCTGCGCCGAGCACGTAGTTCTCGTAGTACGTGCCGGCCACCGATCGGCCGTCGCCGAGCGCGCGCCGGCCGTTGAAAGCGGTCCCGTCAAATGCGCTCGACGCGCCGGTGCCGACGGTGTCGAGCACGCGCGCATAGCTACCGGTCGATTCGTGGATGGTGCTGGTGGTGTAGGTCGTGACTGGTCCGCTCGAAGTCACGACATCGGCCACGTACGTATCGGTCACGTAGTAGATGCCGGGCGGCGGCGCGATGAAGGGCGCGGGATCCGGGTCCGGATCGCGCTCGGGCGACGCGGGCTCGATGCGACGGTCCTCACGGAAAGGGTCCCACGCGAGAGCCGGCGAGGACCAAAGGAGCAGGACCGCGAACGCCGCGACGGTGCTGCGGCGCTTCATCGCGGCGAACTCACAGACAGGACGTGGATCGCCGTCACCGCGCGGAGGACCAGGGCCCCAAACACCGGCGTTCGCACGGGCACGTCCGCCGCGATGCGGACGGTCGGCCGGTCGTAGCGCGCGCCGGTCCGCATGTCGTACGCCGGCGCCGAGGCATACGCAGCAACGTCGGCGGCCCCGGCGATCTCGTCGGCCGTGCCATCGAGCAATGCGGACGACAAATCGAGCTCCCGGGCGAAGTACTCACGTGCCACGTCGACGGCATCCGGCGACAGCCGCAGCGTCCCGGACCTCGCAAGCTCGGCCTCGTCCTGGTCGTTGACGGCAACGAGCGTGGCCAGATCGGCGGCCGCGCGGACACGTGCCGCCGCGACGCGCAGCGCTCCCAGCTGCAGCACGCCGGCAAGCACCACGAGCAGCAGAGGCGCGAGCACGAGCGTGAGGACCATGGCGCTTCCTCGATCGTTCCGGAGCCAGCTCATCGATTCACTTCGCCGCGTGAGATCGCGCTCGAACGCAGCGGCACGGTGGTCGAGAACAGGAATGGAATGCTCACGGGATAGGAAGACGAAAGCGACACGCGGATCGGCTCGCGCCACCCCACGCGCGAGGGAGCGACATCGACGCTGACGCGATCCGGGTCGATGCGCGCGGCACGCAGCTCGTCGTCGAGAAAGCGACGCAACTCCGGTGTGTCACCGCCGAGCTCACCCGCGTAGCGGGCGGCCTGCACCGTCGCGGCATCCTGTGCCAGCCAGCGCTCGAGCGCGGATCCGAACTCGAGCACCGAGAAGAGAAGCGGCACGAGGATCGTGATCGCGAACGTCGTCTCGAGAGTCGCGAGACCGCGTTCGTCGCGCAGAGCTTTCGTCAGCGCACCGCCTGCATCTGGCTGACAAGGGCCTGGAGACGCGCGACCAGACCGTTGTTCCATGCGGTCACGCCGATCACGAGCGTCCCAAGTACGACCGCGGCTCCGATGACGTACTCGATCGTGGCGAGTCCTTCGCTCGCGGAGCAGAAACGACGTAGCACCGAACCGAACCTCCGAAGTAATTGCCGCGAGGGTCGGTTCAGTGCTTCGTCTGAGGTATGGTCCGATCGGCCGGTACCGGAGTACCGGTCCCCAATCAGCGGCGGCCGAGTGCCTTATTCGCGGCGCGCGGGTCCTTCACGCCGATCCCGAGCGTAGTGCTCTTCTTCGATGCCCCGAGCATGTAGGCGGACTCGATGTTCACCTTGTTCTTGCCGAGACGCTTGGCTGCACGAGCGAGCGTCCCGGGCTTGTTCGCGAGGCGCACCTCGACGATCTTGCGGTCCTTCGAGATCCGGTACTTGTTCTTCTTGATCGCGCGGCGCGCCTTCGCCGCGTCCTTGTCGTCGACGACGATGTAGACGGTCCCGGCTCCGCCGCCGGTCGTCGCCGCGATGCTGCGCATGCTGATCCCGGCGTCGCCGAGCGCGCCCGCGAGCGCCCCGAGCTGACCCACTTTGTTAGGCAGCTTGATCGTGAGCTCTACAGCCATGTCGTTCCCTCCCCGATTCTTTCGGCGAGGGCGATTCTAGTTGTCGGGCTCTAGAGCGCGATGTTGCCGCGACGAGCCGGGATGCGACGACCATCGACGCGCTCGGACCAGTGCTGGGAGCCGAAGACGGTGAGGAAGTAGCGCATCCGGTTGCTGCGCGTGCGCCGCGCTTCGTTGTCAGCCTGGGCGCCCCTGCCGCGCGAACGGAACACCTGACGTAGACGATCCATGAGCGTGTCCTCCTCCCATGTCATGGGCGGAGCCTGCGCCTGCATCGCATCGCGAACGATCACCCACGACATGAACGGTCTGTGCCGCTCAAGACACTCAGCGCGCCTTGCGGACGCCGGTCCTCATCTGCTCCTCGCTCATCGGGGTTAGCTCGAGATGGCGGATGACGCCGTCCTTGTCGATAAAGAAAGTGCTGGGAAGGCTGAGCACGCCATAGCGGAGCGTCGTCGCACCGTCCGAGTCCAGGACCGGCTGCAGGCGGTCGAGCCCGAGCGAGTCGAGGAACGACCGGGCCTTGTCACCCGGCTCCATGAGATCGACCTCGAGCACGACCACGTCGGGCTCGCTCGCGGCGACGCGCTGGAGCGCGGGCATCTCGCTGCGGCAGGACGGGCACCACGTCGCCCAGAAGTTCACGACCACGACCTTTCCGCGGTACGAAGAGAGCCGAAGGATCTGACCGTCCGGGCCCGTCCACTCGAAGTCCGGGGCGACCGCGCCGATCCGCCCGGCAGATCCGTCGGCCTGGATCTGTGCGCGGATGACGCCCGCGTCCGTGGCCATCGCCGG
>VBGU01000141.1 GCA_005881085.1 Chloroflexota bacterium
ACGCGCTGTCCCAGAACCACTGGAACGGATACGTCGCAGGCGAGGGGCACACGAAGTCGTACCGCTGTCCCGCCCACGCCGAGATCCCGCGCTGGCGGTTGCCCTTGAGGACTCGACGCGCGTCGGCGGCGACCTTGTCCCAATCTGTACGCATGACCGCGGATTATCCAGTGAACGGGGCTCCGAACTCCGATTCCTTCTTCCGTGCGGGCGATCGGCTTGTCGAGCTCAAAGTGCACGGGTCTACCGAGCGGCGCGTACGGCTATCGCGACGCGCATCGCGTCGACATCGTCACGACGAACACCGCTCGGGCACTTGCCGCGGCCGCGCGCTCACGTAGCGCCTAGTGCGTTCGGAGCCACTCGGCCAGGCGGTCGCGGCAGAAACGCTCGCGCTCGGGTAGCTCGTTGGAGCGGTACCACACGATCCCCGCGAGGAGCAGGTAGACCTCGTAGATCTCCCTCCGTCGCCGCGCCGGCTCGTCATCGACGTGCGCGTAGGTGTCGCGGAAGGGCGCGATCATCGCGGGGCAGGCGGGCAGGGTCCAGCTCTCGATGCGCACGAGATCGAGGAGCGGATCGCGACCTCGCGCGCGCTCGAAGTCGAGAAACGCCACGAAGTGCCAACCGTCGGATCGCCGCTGCAGTAGGAGGTTCGCGAGGTTCAGGTCGTCGTGGGTGAGGCGGCGCTCGACACCGTCGAGGGCGTCGCGCCTTTCTTCGTAGTGCTTGATCACCGTCGCGTGCGATTCCTGATCGAGCGCGTCGAGGAAGCGGCATTCCGCGGCACGTGTGCGCAGACGATCGTCGAGCTCGGTCGACCACGGCATCGGCGTGTCGATGTACTCGACACGGTGCATGATGCGGAGCCCAGTTCCAAGCTCTTCGCCCACGCGGTGCTGGTCGGTGAACGAAAGCGAGCTGAGCGAGCGCGCGGCGTCCTCGCCCGAGATGAAGTCCTGGATGTAATAAGGAACCTCGAGCGTGCGTTTGTCGACGTCGTACCAGCGCACCGCCGGGTGCGGCACGCGCTTCGCCTGCAGAAGCTCCGCGAGATGCAGAAAGCGACGCATCCTGCCGGGGTGGGGACGGCGATGGACCTTGAACAGGAACTGCTCGCCGACCGGCGTCGTGAGCAGGTACGCGTGGTGCGATCGCCCGCGCAGCCATGGCTCGACGCGGACCCGGGCGAGCGCGCCGCCGGAGATCTCGTCGGCCGCCTGAGCGACCTCGTCCTGCGAGGGCGGGACGGTGAGCGTGCGCATGGCCGCGACGAATCTAGCGGCGTCGGCGCCTACGCGCAGAGAGTGAGCGCGAGCTGCGCGGCTACCTGTGCGTTCGCGCGCAGGAGCGCGATGTTCGCGTCGAGCGCGCGGTAGTTGGTGGCCTCGCCAAGAGCGCGCAAGAGATACGGCGTGAGGTCCGCGCCGCGGATACCGTCGCGTTCCGATGCGGTGATCGCATTACGGACCTGCCCCTCGACCTCGTCCCGTGCCAGCGCCGATTCGGCAGACACGGGAACGCAGAGGAGCATCCCCGCGCCTCGCGCGAGCTGCTCCCTGGCGATGCGCGCCGCGCCGAGCGCGTCGTTCACGCGGTACTGAAGACGGAGACCGCTCGAGCGCACGTAGAACGCCGGGAACTCGTCCGTTCCGTAGCCGAGGACGGGCACGCCGAGCGTCTCCAGACGCTCGAGGGTGAGCGCGAGATCGAGCACGAACTTCGCGCCGGCGCTCACGACCACGACGGGATGCCGGGCGATCGCTTCGAGGTCAGCGGATTCGTCGAAGCTTCGCTCGGCGCCGCGATGCACGCCGCCGATGCCGCCCGTCGACACGACCTGGATGCCCGCGGCCGCGGCGATCTCCACGGTCGCTGCCACGGTCGTGCCGCCGAGGGAACGCGCCGCAAGGACGGCCGCGATATCGCGGATCGACACTTTGGCGACGCCATTCTCGTTCGCCAGCCGCTCGAGGAGCACGTCTCCGGCCCCGACGACGGCGACGCCGTCATGCAGCGCGATCGTGGCGGGCACCACGCCGAGCGCGCGGATCTCGGCTTCGAGCGCCTTCGCGGTCACCAAGTTCCGAGGGCGCGGCAGACCATGTGCGATCACCGTCGATTCGAGCGCGACGACCGGTTCGTTGGCGGCGAGCGCCTTCGCGACCTCGGGCGCGATTGAGAGGTTCATGCGATCGAGGGGGGCTTCGCCCCCCTCGTACCCCCCGGCGTCCGATGAGATTGCTCGCCGCTCTGCCCCGCGAGGAGCTCGACTGCGTGGGGGAGCACGGGCAGGAGGACATCGAGCGATTCGCGGACAGCGCGTGGCGAGCCGGGGAGGTTCACCACGAGCGCCGATCCGACCGCGCCCGCGACGCCACGCGAGAGCATCCCGTGCGGGGTCTGCTCGAGCGACCTGGCACGAAGCGCCTCCGAGATTCCGGGGACCTCGCGATCGATCACCCGCCGTGTCGCCTCGGGCGTCACATCGTTCGGCGACAGCCCGGTGCCTCCAGTCGTGAGGACCACGTTGGCGCCCGCGCGGACCGCGCCCAGGATCGCCGTGGCGACGCGCTCGACGTCGTCGGGCACGAGAGATTCGTGGACCACTTCCGCGCCAGCCGCGATGAGACCGTCCCGCAGCGCGGGACCGCTTTCATCGATACGCGAGCCGGCCGCACCCCTGGTGCTCACCGTGATCACGCCCGCCCTCACGTTCACGAGCGGCGGTACGTTCCTGACTTCCCACCGGTCTTCTCGATGAGGCGAACGTCCGTGAGCGTCGCGCCACGCTCGACGGACTTGAGCATGTCGTAGAGCGTGAGCCCGGCGACCGAGACCGCGGTCAGGGCCTCCATCTCGACGCCGGTCCGCGCGCTCGTGGCGACCGTCGCTTCGATCTCGATGCCCTCCGCACCAAGGACGAGATCGACCGAGGCGTGCGTGAGCGGAAGGGGATGCGCGAGCGGGATGAGGTCGCTCGTGCGCTTCGCCGCCATGATGCCGGCGAGGCGCGCCGCGGCGAGCACGTCGCCTTTCGGTGTCGCGCTGTCACGCACGAGCTCGATCGTCGACGGCGAGACGCGCAGCATGCCGCGCGCGACCGCGCGCCGCTCGGTCACGGCCTTCGCGCCGACGTCGACCATGCGTGCGGCGCCTTTGCCGTCGATATGCGTGAGCTTCTTGCGCGCTGGACTCATGCGGGCGGCTGTTCTGTCAAGATCACGTCGACGAGCTCGCCCTTCTCGATCCGTGACGGCCCGACCGGCAGATCGATCAGGCAATTCGCGAGCGACATCGATCGCAGGATCCCGGAGCCCTGCGGTCCGGTGAGCCGGACGGTGCCGGCGTCGGGATCGTGGATCCCTCGTGCGAAGAAGCGCAGCGTTCCGATCTTGTCGACCGGCTCGGTGAGGCGCGCCTTCGCGCGCGGCCGCGATACGTTCGCGCGTCCCTGCATCCGAAGGAGTGCCGGACGTACGAAGATCTCGAAGGTCACGAGCGCGGACACGGTGTTACCCGGGAGCCCGAAGATCGGAACACGGCGGTCCCCGTCGTTGAGCTCGCCGAAAGCGAGGGGGCGCCCCGGCCGGATGGCGATGGCCCAGAAGTCGATCGTCCCGAGCTCGGAGAGCACGGGCTTCATGAAATCGTGGTCGCCGACCGACACGCCGCCGCTCGTCACGATCGCGTCGGCCGCGACGACCTCGCGGAAGGCCGCGCGCAGCGCATCAGGCGAGTCGCGCACGATGCCTCGGACCCACGGCTCTGCGCCCACCGCGCGGATCGCCGACGCGAGCGTGTAGCGGTTTGAGTCGCGGATCTGCCCGCGCCCGAGCGGCGCATCGAGGTCGACGATCTCGTCCCCTGTCGAGAACACCGCGACCCTGGGACGCTTCCGCACCCGTATGCCAGCACGGCCGTCCGATGCGAGAAGACCGATCTCGGCGGCGCGAAGCACTGTGCCTTTCGTGAGGATGATCTCGCCCTTCTTCAGGTCTTCGCCGGCGTGACGGATCGACGTGCCCTTCGGGGTGGCCGCCGCGATCGTCACGATGTCGGCGGCGTTGTCGGTGTCCTCGACGCGGACGACGGTGTCGGCGCCATCGGGCATCGGCGCGCCGGTCATGATCCGCATCGTCTCGCCCGGCCCGACGGCGCGATCGGGAAAACCGCCGGCGGCGACCTCGCCGACGACCCGCAGCTCGACCGGAGCTGACGCGACGTCGTCACCGCGCACGGCGTAGCCGTCCATCGCGGAATTGCGGAACGGCGGCACGTCCCGATCCGCCGCGACGTCCTCGGCGAGCACGAGGCCGAGCGCGTCGAGTAAGGGCACCTCCACCTCGGGAAGCGCCGGAACGCCCGCGAGGATGCGCGCGAGCGCGTCGTCGGCGCTCATGAGCTTCTGCGCCGGCTTCGCCGAGGTCGCGCTGATCGGCATGGCGCGAGTTTAGGCCGGGTAGACGGTGATCTCGGTCGCCTTCACGCTCACCCAGACCTCGCGGCCC
>VBGU01000142.1 GCA_005881085.1 Chloroflexota bacterium
GTTGTAGATGTCGATGTCGCTGTCGACGGCGATCGCGAGACGCATGCCCTGGCTGCATGACATCGCGGCGACGAGGAAATTGCGGGCCCAGCCGTCCTCCCACTTGTTCCGCTTCTTCAGCTGGATGATGCAGCCGCCCCAGTCAGTCATCGGGAACGGGATGTTCACGTCCTGGACGATGCCCGGCTGCAGCCGCTCGCACAGCTCGTAGATCGCGGACTCGCGGACGGTCGTGTCGATGTTGTGGCAGTCGAGCATGTGCACGCCGAGCGGGAAGATGGCCGGCTTCGATGCGCGCTTCCGCATCGTGATGGCTTTCACGTGGAAGGTCGGCGCGCGATACGCCTTGCCCATATACCCCGCCCACTCCGGGTGGAAGTGGAAGCGGCCCTGCGTGTCGGCCTTCTCGGACTCCGCGGTCTCGTAGCGCTTGTCCTGCGGGTAGAACTCGCCCTCGAGCACGTACTCGGCGTCGGCGAGCGTGTACGCATCGATCGTCCGGCACTTCACGTAGCGCATCGGGAAGCCTTGGACCGCGCCCGCGGCGCCGAGCTCGTCGCCGCCGCGCGGAAGCACCGCGTAATCGAAGCCACCGCCGGCGAGGAGCGTCGCCGCGACCGGGACACCGAACGCCATCGTGAAGGGGACCGGCTTCGGGTCCTTGTAGTGCTCGGTCATGATCTGCCACATGTGGCCGCCCGGCGCCGGCTGGAACGTGCCGATGTTGCCCCAGCGGAAGTTCATCCGGTTGTAGCCGATGTGACTTCCGCCATGGAAGTAGTCACCGATGACGACGCTGTTGCCCGAGCCGATGGTGATCTCCGACTCGAGGACGGTGTGGCGGATCGCCATGATCCACTTGTTCACTTCGAGGTCGTCGGTGATCACCTCTTCCTGCGCCGGGGCCTCGGTCTGCTCGACGATCTCGGCGGGGATCGGGTGCGTCAGCGCGTGCGCGAGCTTCCTGGTCCGGTCCTTGCCGTCCTTCCACCCGAAGTAGCGGTTGACGATGTCCATGTTCGCGAAGAGGTTCGTGATCGCGCGCGCGTGCGGGTAGCCCTTCACGTTGTTGAAGAGGACCGGGTAGCTGCCGTCGAAGTGCTTCTGCACGCCGGTGAGCTCGAGGTCGCCGTCGACCGGGACGTCCGTCTCGAGGAGGAGACCCTCGCGGCGGAGCCACTCGATCGTCGCAGGCAGCGAGCGGATGTCATCCTTTGACGCGGGAGGTCCGGAGAGATCGGCGGAAATCTGGTTCTTCGCTCGACGGGGCTTCGTCTCGACGGCCATAGGGCTCCTCCTGTGGTCCGGGTCGGGTGCCTTCGAGGAATATAATGGTTAGACCATTCGCGCGCTACGCTGCACAGCCGTGAGCAGACGCGGCCGCGGGCCGCGGTAAGGACCGGTTACATGGAGTACCGCGACCTGCGCGATTGGATCGAGCGCGTGCGCGACCTCGGAGAGCTACGCGAGGTGCGCGGCGCGACCTGGGAAGAGGACATCGGCCGCATCACCGAGATGCTCCACCACACCGATGACTCCCCCGCGGTGCTCTTCGACGACATCCCCGGCTATCCCTCGGGCTTCCGCATCCTCGCGAACGCGAACGCGACGCGGAAGCGCCTCGCGCTGACGCTCGGACTGCCGGTCGACATCGAGCGTCGTCCGCTCATGGATCGGTTCCTCGAGCTGACCGAGACGAGCCGGGCCATTCCTCCGCGCGTCGTGAAGGACGGGCCGGTGATGGAGAACGTGGCGCGCGGCGGGGACGTAGACGTGCTGAAGTTCCCCTCGCCGCAGTGGCATCCGCTCGACGGAGGCCGGTATCTCGGCACGGGGGTCGTCGACGTGCTCAAGGATCCGGATTCCGATTGGGTGAATCTCGGCACGTATCGAGTGATGGTCCACGACGCCAAACGCGTGGGCGTGTACATCTCGCCCGGCAAGCACGGCCGGCAATTCCGCGACGTGTATTTCAAGCGCAAGGAGCCGTGCCCGATCCTCGTGGTCTGCGGCGTCGACCCGCTCCTCTTCATCGCCTCGACGCTCGAAGTCCCCCAGGGCGTGAGCGAGTACGACTGGGCGGGCGGCATCCGCGGCGAGCCGTACGAGGTCATCACAGAGCCGGTGACAGGTCTGCCGATGCCGGCGTCGGCGGAGATCGTGCTCGCGGGGTTCCTGCACCACGACAAGAAGGCGCTCGAAGGTCCGTTCGGCGAATGGACCGGCTACTACGCGTCGGGTGAACGGGCCGAGCCGGTCCTCGAAGTGGAGGCCGTCTACCACCGTGACGATCCGATCATCCTCGGCGTCCCACCGAACAAGCCGCCATACGAGCCACACCGCTATCGCGAATACTTGAGGAGCGCGCTGCTGCTGCGCGAGCTCAAGGCCGCAGGAGTGCCCGGCGTCGTGGACGCGCATTGCTTCGGCGTGGGCGGCTGCCGCCTATTGAACGCGGTCTCGATCGAGCAGCGCTACGCGGGACACTCCAGACAAGCCGGACACGTCGCCGCGATGTGCCGCGTCGGCGCGTATCTCGGCCGCATCGTCATCGTCGTGGATGAGGACATCGACGTGACCGACATCAACGACGTCATGTGGGCCGTGGTGACGCGTTCGGATCCCGAGCGCTCGCTGGACATCATCAACCGCGCCTGGTCGGGGCCGCTCGACCCCGCCATGCCACCGGACGTCAAGGGCCACAACTCGCGGATGATCATCGACGCGACACGGCCGTGGGAGTGGCGCGACAAGTTCCCGACACCGATCGGCCCCGACGCCGAGACCAAGCGCGAGACCCGTAAGAAGTGGGGCCACCTCCTCACGCCCGAGCCCGCGCGCGAGAAGGTCGCGCGATGAGCGACCCGCGATTTCTCGTCGATCCGTACAAGGAGTGGGTCGCACGGCAGCAAATCCCCGTTCATGAAGGGTTCGGGCTCGATCTCCTTGAGCTCGACGTCGCGCCGTGGCCGCGGCTCGAAGCGAAGGGGGCATTCGCGCATCTGACCGGCCGCGGCGACTTCGTCGACATGCAGGTGGTCGAGATCGCGCCGGGCGGCAAGACCGCACCGCAGCGGCACCTCTACGAAGAGGTCGTGTACGTGCTCGCCGGGCGCGGGTCAACGAGCGTCGAGTCGCCGTCGGGCGAACGGCACTCCTTTGAATGGCAGACCGGCAGCCTGTTCGCGATCCCGCTGAACGGCTCCTATCGCCACTACAACGGCAGCGGCGCCGAGCCCGCCCGCTTCGTCGCGGTCACCGACCTTCCGCTCATCCTCAACATCTTCCGTGACGAGGACTTCATCTGGAATAACCCGCGCGCATTCCCCGATCGGTTCGGCGAGGCTCGCCGGTTCCGCGGCGACGGCACCTTTCTGCCGGTGCGGCCGGGCCGTCACATGTGGGAGACGAACTTCGTTCCCGACCTCCGCACGTTCGAATTGAAGGAGTGGAAGGCACGCGGTGCCGGCGGCAGCAACATCATGTTCGTGCTCGCCGACGGCACCATGCACGCCCACATGTCCGAGATGCCGGTCGGCACCTACAAGAAGGGGCACCGCCACGGCGCCGACTTCCACGTCTTCGCTGTGACCGGCGAGGGTTACAGCCTGTACTGGTGGGAGGGCGAGAAGGAGCTGCGTCGCTTCGACTGGAAGCACGGGTGCGTGTTCGCGCCAGCCGACCGGCTGTTCCATCAGCACTTCAACGCCTCGCCGGAGCCCGCGCGCTACCTCGCGGTGGCGTTCGGTGGCCTGCGCTACCCCACCCTCGCCGACAAGCGCGCGACGTTCATGGGCATGGACGTAAGCGTCAAAGAAGGCGGCCGGCAGATCGAGTACGAGGATGAAGATCCGCGCATCCGCCAGATCTACGAAGACGAGCTGCGGAAGCGCGGCATCGCGTCGCGGATGGACGCGGTCTTCCAACCCGCCTGAGCCACCCGCGACGGCACGACGACGAGGCCATCGATCCCGCGGCGCTCGCGGGCGAGCTCGAAGAAGGTCAGCCCGATGACGTCGTTCTCCGCACGGTCGGCATCGACATCGGGTCGACGACGAGCCACGCGATGTTCGCGCGCCTCAGGCTGCAGCGGCTCGCCGATTCGCTGTCGAGTCGCTACGTCGTCGTCGAGCGGACGGTCCTGCACCGCTCCCCCATCGCCATGACGCCGTACGCGACCGGCGACGTCATCGACGCGTCCGCGCTCGAGGCGGAGATCGCGAGCTGGTATTCATCGGCCGGACTCGCCCGCGCAGACGTGGACACCGGTGCGGTCATCCTGACCGGTACCGCGCTTGGGAGCCGCAACGCGCGGGAGCTCGCCAACTTGTTCAGCGACGAGGGCGGCACGTTCGTCTGCGCGACCGCCGGCCACGCGCTCGAGGCGACGCTCGCGGCGCACGGTTCCGGCAGCGTCGCTCGCTCGCGCCGCGACCACGAGACGATCCTCCACGTCGACATCGGCGGAGGCACGACGAAGCTCGCGCTCATTGAGGACGGCGCCATCGCCGTCGGCGCGCGGTCACGACACGCCGGCCGCGATCCGGATGAACGGCGGCGGATCGCAAGCGAGCTCGCCGATGCGATCGTCGCGGCCACGCGCGGCGCGGCGGTGGCGCCCGGCCTCCAGCTCCTCCCGCCGCTGCCGCGGTCGAGCGCGCCCGCCCGCATCACCCTGTCGGGCGGCGTCTCCGAGTACGCATCTGGGCGCGAGCGCGCCGAGCACGATGACCTCGGCCGCGAGCTGGCTGCTGCGCTTCTCGCGCGCCGAGCGACGCTGCCCGCGCCGCTCGAGATCGCGCGCGACGGGATCCGCGCGACCGTCATCGGGGCG
>VBGU01000209.1 GCA_005881085.1 Chloroflexota bacterium
CCGCAGGGTGTACGCGAGATCGCCGAGAAGACGCTTCGCGAGCACCAGGGCCACGCCGGCGCCGGCGAGCTCCTTATCGACCGAGGGATCGCCGGGGCGCCGCGGGTTGACGAGCGCGTACGCGTCCGGAAGCTCCGCCGGTGGGTGATGGTGGTCGGTCACGATGAGATCGACGCCCAGCTCGCGCGCGAGCGCTGCCTCCTTCACCGCGGTGATTCCGCAATCGACGCTCACGATGACCTTGGCGCCATCCTGGGCCAGCTGCCGGAGCGCCGCGGAGTTGAGGCCGTAGCCCTCTTCGTACCGATTCGGGATGTACGCCCCGACCACTACGCCGAGCTGCCGGAACGCGCGGACGAGGATGGCCGACCCGGCTATGCCGTCGACGTCGTAGTCCCCGTAGACGACGATGCGCTCGCGAGCCGCGAGCGCACGACGGAGCCGCTCGACCGCGCGATCCAGATCGAGCATCGGCGGGCCCTCTTCGGTCGGCTCTGCGGCGAGAAACGCGGCCATGTCGCCCGGGGCGAGGCCGCGGCAGGCGAGCACCTGAGCGACGAGCGCGGGGATACCATCCGGCACATCCCCGGCCTTTTTGGGCATGATCCAGCGCCGCTGCGCCGCGAAGGTCATCTGACCTTCAAGTATCTCGCACAGGTGTTCACTCTTGCGCTCGCTGCGGCCTCATGCACTCCGGCCGCGCCGTCCACGACTCCGACGGCGTCACCCGCCGCCGCGACCGCCGAGCGCGGGCTGGCTGCTCCGATCGCCGTCAAGGTCTCCACGCCCCGCCACTGGTTCACGGTCCCGGACCCCGTCGCGAACGAGCCCGCTCTCATCAACGTCGAGTTCGCATCAGATCCATCCGCGGGAAAGCCTCGTGTTCGCCTGGCCCCCATCAATCGGGAGGCGCCGCTTGTGGCTGCCACCCCGAGCCGATGGTCCGCGCAGGTAGACCTGACGGGGCTCGCGCCCGGCTCCTACAAGGTCGGTGTCATCGAGCGGGTCGCGGGCGCCGACGTGGTGATCGACGGAAACGAGGCGGGCGGCGAGGTACGTTTGTCCGAGCCCGAATACGTCGTCTGGACGCTGGACTTCGAGGGCGACGCGTCGAGCGACGCGGCGTTGGCGAACACCGCCGCGATCGCGGACGAGCACAAGATCCCGATGACGGTCATGTGGAACCCGCGCGTGTGGACGACGACCCAGGTATCGGCTGCCCGCGCCGACGCGATGCTCGCGTGGACGAAGGAGCGTGTCGCGAAAGGCGACGAGCTCTCGCTGCACCTACACATGTGGACCGACTTCGTACGCGCTGCGGGACTCGTTCCGCGGACCGTGCCGAGCTGGGCGGGCCGTGGCGACGGGTACGACGTCCCGATGACCGCATACCCCGAGAACGATCAGCGCACGCTCCTCGAGTACTCGCTGCGGCTGATGTCGGAGCACGGTCTCGCGCGACCGACGACGTTTCGCGCGGGCGGCCAGTTCGCGAACGACGCAACCCTGCGCACGCTCGCGGGGCTGGGATTCGTCGCGGACGCGAGTGCGGTGCCGGCGGGTGCGTTCGGCCGGCTCCCCTACCCCTGGACGCTCGCTGCGGACGCGCAGCCGTATCGACCGTCAGCCACCGATGCGAACAAGGCCGGTGACCTCACGCTCCTCGAGGCGCCGACCATCGGTGGCAACACTTTTGGCTTTGATGTGCGGACGATCGACGCGATCATCCGCGCCGATCTGTCGTACGTGGCGCCGGCCGGCGCATTCGCGACGAGGCGGCGCGCCGTAACGATCGTGAGCCACCCTGGCACGATCGACGCGACCGAGCGCGCGGCGATCATCGCGCTCTTCAACGCGTTCGCGCCGCTTCGCTATGACCGCGACGTAGGACCCGTCCGCTTCGTGACGCTCGCGCAGCTCGCGCAAGCCTGGCGCTAGCTCAACGACTCCGGATGCGGCGGCACCGGGACCGGTCCCGGAGCGGGCGGTTGTCCGGGCACTCCGGGCTGCGATGCGACAACGGGGATGGCAAGACCGGGCATGTGTCCGTTCGTCCCGTTCTTCATGATCTGCTCGATGGTCGGGAGGACGACCGGCTTCCGGACGAACGGGGCGGCCTTCTCGGGATTCGCCTCGTCGGCGTACCTGAAGACTTCGTCAAGCTCCGGTCCGATCAGCTCCTCGTGCTGCATGAGCGCGGCCGCGACCGCGTGGACCGCGTACTCCTTCTCGCTCATCAGGCGCTTCGTTTCTTCGAAGAGTTGCTGAAGGAGGTTGTCGACCAGCACAAGCACTGTGTCCGGGTAACCGCCGACCGCACTCGCCGGCGCGACCATCAGCGTCGAGCCCATGCCGAGCCGCGCCACGTAGGTGAGCGCGGCATTGGTCGCGTTTTGGAGGTCGCTGCTCGCTCCCTGGAGTTTGGTGCCGAGAAAGAGCTCTTCGACGGCGCGGGAGCCGAGCGAGACCATGATGCGGGTCTCGTACTGGCGCGCGTGAATCTGCTGGCGCTCTTCGCGCTCGGTGCTGTCGACCATGCCGAGGGTGTCTCCGCGTCGGATGATCGATGCCTTCTTCATGCGGTCTTCCGGTCGAAGGTATTGGTTGGCGACCGCGTGACCCGCTTCGTGATAGGCGACCGCGCGCTTGTCATCGGAGCTCATCTTGTGGATTGGCTGCTTCAGACCGATGAAACGCATGTCCGCCGCGGCGAGCCAGTCCTTGTAGCTCATCTGGTCGCGGCCATCCTCGTGCGCGACGATCAGAGCCTCGTTGATGATGGTCCGGATGTGGATCGGGGTCCACCTGACTGAATCCGCGGCCATCATGTCTACGTCGCACGTATCGTCGTGCGCCTTCTTGCTCAGGTAGTGCTGGATGATGTCCTTGCGCCCTTCGCCGTCCGGCGTGTACACGATGAGCGAGCGGTCGAGCCGGCCGGGACGCGTGAGCGCAGGATCGAGCACGTCGGGGCGGTTCGTCGCGCCGATGACGAAGACGAGCGGCTTCGGCGGCACCGGCCCGCGGACCAGTCCAAGCCATCGCGCGATCTTGACTTTGAAACGGTCTTCGACGTGCTGACCAAGAGAGTCCATTTGGTTGAGGAGCGTGTTGAGACCCATGCCCTGGCCGCCGAACATGCCCATCCCGCCCATACCGCCCTGCATCTGTCCGCCTTGAACCCCGCCGCGGGAAAGCCCGATCGAGTCAAGCTCGTCCATGAAGAGGATGCAGCAGCCGGGCGTCCCGGGCTTCGCGTATTTGCGCGCGAGTCCCCGACCCTTCCGAAAGAGCGAAATGATGATGAGCGCGTCGACGCCCATCCACATGCTTCGCAGGCTTGAGGCGTCGATGTAGATGAACGGAAGCTTCGCCTCGGCGGCGATGACGCCCGCGAGGAACGTCTTGCCCGTCCCGGGTTGACCCGAGAGGAGCATTCCCTTCGGCATCTCGCCACCGGCGAGCTTGAAGCGCTCGACACCGCCGAGGATCCGGACGAGCGTCTTCGCGTGATCGACCAGATCCGGCTGTCCGCGGTAGTCGTTGAAGCTGAGTCCGAGCTGGGGGTCGTCCGGCGTCACCGTGTAGGTGCGCGGACGCGACAGGAACCACATGAGCAGACCGAACTGCGCGATGAACGCGAAGGCGTAGAAGATCAGCGTGACGAGAAGGCCAGGCATCTGGCCGATGAGCGCCGCGAGGCCCTCGAACACGCTGCGGATGCCGTAGAAGAAGAGGATCAGCGCAAGGATCCCGAGAAGGATCAGCAGGCGCCGCTTGTTGTGTTCGAGCACATACGCGCTCGTCGTCACGATTCCTCGAGGGGTCAATTCACACCTACCACCGCATCATTCGCCACCCTGAGTACGAATCCCACGACGAAATCGATCCCTTCCGTGGTCTTTCCGGTCACCACGTAAGCAGAGAGCAGGCGTCCTTCGCTTTCGACAGCGCCAACGAACTTCGTGGTGCGCACGTCGGTGATGGGCTGAAGGGCAGCATCCAGATCGGTCAGCATCGTCGAATCGATGAGCCTGGAAAGAGCCTGGGCGTCGTCGGCGCCGATCGCCGCGACGACGTCGTGCGCGGCTCGCGGCTCTTCGACCTTGGGGAGCGCGGGGTAGGGATTCTCCGCCGGCCCCTTGTCGACGAGCGCGTGCACGACGACCCCGGCGAGGATCCCGATCACGAAGAGCGACAGCGTCGCCACCGCCCGCGTCTCATTCGGGAAAAACTGGTCGACACCCTGTGCGGTGCGAAGACCGACGGCGTAGATGTGCACGGAATAGATACCAACACTTGCGCCGCCGATGTATGTGAGCGAGAGCGGCTGGATGGATGCGGTCGTCCGACTGCTGTCAGCATTTTGCAGCTCGGTGGCACGCTGGGCGATGCTCTGATTCGGGCGGATGCCGACGATCGAGTTCGGGTCGCGCTGGAGAAGACCGAGCATGTACGCCCGGGCTACGGGCGATTCGCCAGTCGCGCCGAAGAGGCCGCTGTCCTGGATGAAGACGCCGACGGCCGAGGCGATGACGAAGCCGGCGAACATGCCAACCAGCAACGTCCCCGCCGAACCGGAGATGAGCCGCCTGAGCCCCACCATTGGCAGTCTACGCGTGACATTTGGCCTATCCGCCCGCTCCCAGCGCGCTGGCCGCGAAAACCAAGAGTCCGCCAAGTTCTGGTGCCCAGAAGTCGAGACCCTTTTCCTTCGCGCCGGCGCCCAGGGCTGCCGCGTGTGACAGGAGCGCCGTCCGTTGGAAGCGCGTTGGCCCGGCGTGCGCGGTCGCGGCAGCCGTCTCGCCCTCGCTCACGGGCTCGAAACGGTCTCCTACGTCGTGTAGCCAGAACACGGGTGCGCGGATATCGGCCCAGTTCCTGCGCGGCGAGAGATCATCGAAGATCTGGCGCAGTGCAGGAGGCAGCTCGCGGAGTCGAGCCAGCGCCAGGTCATAGTCGGTCGTTCCGAACGCGCGCCACAGCGATCCGGCTTCGGTACCGATGCCAAGTGGTGGATCGGTCGCGGTTCGGCCGTCGTTGGCCCGGAGCTCCTCCTCCAGCAGCCCACGGTCGCGCGGATCGCTGACCGCGGCAGCGGCGGCGAGCGGCAACCGCAGTCGCACAATCGGGTCCGGATCCCATGCCGCCGAGGCGCCGTCAAGCATTTGGGTCCGCGTAACCACACTCGCGAGATAGGTGTCGAGGTCGTAGTACGCCCCGAGTGCTCCGACATAGGAAGCGCGCGCGACGGCCTCGTACCGGCCGGCGGCGGCAAGCAGCATTCCGCCGCCAACTGAGAATCCGAAAGCCCCGACCGGCATCCCACTGGAATCCGGCAACAACAGCAATCTCGCGAAGGCCGCGTCGATGATCGCCGCTGCCCGCGGTTCGAGGGTGCCCTCGCGGATGAACGGGAACTCCGGCAGCATCACGAGATATCCGGCTCGCGCGAGCGCCTCGGCGAGTCGCGTCGTCTCGGGATCGTCGTTCCCGAGCGCAGTGGCCCCGTTGACCACCATCAGGGCGGGATGACGGTCGCCCCAACCTGGACGCCACCACGTCACACGCATCTCGATACCGCCGAATGATTCCCGCGTTCCGGTCACCAGCGGGAGGGGCGTCAGGTACTCGGCTACGTTCCGATCCCAGAGCGCGCTCGAGTAGATGTCGGCGACGAGGATCGCGCCCGCGCCGAGGGGTCGAAGGAAGGGACGCCAGAGGATCGCGATGGCGACAACGAGGAAGACGAGAACGAGCGGTCGCCGCATTCGCGGCGACTCTACCTAGGTCGCGGCGGCGAGGCGACGGTGCCGGACCCGGTCTTCGACCTCTTGCCAGAGCGACACGATCTGGCTCGCGTTGAAGATCGACGAATACGTCCCGGAGATGATGCCGATGAGCAGCGCGAGCGCGAAGTTGCGGACGGAGAACCCGCCGAAGAGGAACAGCGCAAGCAGCGTGAACACGACGGTCAATGACGTGATCACGGACCGCGCCAGTGTCTGCATGATCGAATAGTTGATCACCGGGTTGAGCGCCTCGCCAGGGTTCAGCCGCAGGTTCTCGCGGATCCGGTCGAAGACCACGATCGTGTCGTGGACCGAGAAGCCGATGATCGTCAAGACGGCCGTCACGAAGAGGCTGTCCACTTCGATCTTGAAGAAATACCCGAGGATGGCGAAAAGACCGAGAACGATGAGCGCGTCGTGCAGCAACGCGACGATCGCCGCGATTCCATAGCGGAAGGCTGCCCAGCCGAAATTCCGGAACGCCCACGCGATGAGCAGCACGATCAGGAGGCTCGCGAGGGCGATCGACTTTGCTGCGTTCTGGATGAGCTCCGCTGAGAACGATGGACTCACCACTGAAGAGTTCGTGATCCTTGTGTCGGGTCCGAAGGTCTCCTTCAATCCGGCCTCGGTGCTCACGAGCTCCGGCGGGAGCATCTCGGTCGTACGGACCTCGACCCCACCACCGGCCACGCCCTGGATCGTCGCCTCGTCATGGCCGTGTGAGCTGCGCGTCGTCGGGTCGCGTCGCGAACGTGACCTCGAGGAGCGTGCCGCCCTTGAACTCGATGCCCGGCCGCAGTCCGCCGATCGCGAGGAAGATCACGCCCGGCACGATGAGCAGCGCCGAGAACAGGAAGTACCACCACTTGCGCTCGACGATGTGGAAGAGCATGGGAAAAGCCTAACGAATTTCCAATCGCTCGCGTCAGAGCGACGGATTCACGCACCGACACTTGCGCTCTCAACCCCGTAA
>VBGU01000214.1 GCA_005881085.1 Chloroflexota bacterium
TACTCGCGCTCCATACGGCGTCATGCGACGCGTCCCCACGATGCTCACGGCGCGCGCGGCCGATGCGTCGCGGTCGCCGTCCAGCCACAAGGGATCCGGTGGGCAGCGAAGGTCAAGGAGGCGCGCCGGATACCGCGGATCCGCCGGACCGATGCCGATCACGGATCGGAACGGAGGAGCAGTGCGAAGGCGACATCCTCGGCACGCACGCCGTCGCTTCCCGCAAGATCGGCTGCGGTCCGCGCGACCCGTAGGACGCGGTGATAGCCGCGGGCGGAGAGCCGCCGCGCCTGCACCGCTTCGGCGAGAAGGCTCTCCGTTTCCGAATCGACCGCGCAGAAGCGCTTGACCTCGGCGACCGTGAGGTCCGCGTTCACGCGGCGACCGCTCGAGGCGAGACGTCCGCACATGCGCTCACGTGCCGCGACGACGCGGTCACGCACGTCGGCGGACCGTTCCCGGCCCTCGTCGCGGAGGCGCTCGAAGGGGACGCGCGGGACGTGCACCCGCAAGTCGATGCGATCGAGCAGCGGACCCGAAAGCTTGCCGCGATAGCGCTCGATCTGCTCGGGAAGGCAAGTGCAGTCGCGTTCCGCGTCGCCCCAGAAACCGCACGGGCACGGGTTCATCGCGGCGACGAGGATGAATCGCGCGGGGTACGTCGCGGCGCCGCCGGCGCGCGAGATCGTGATGGCGTGCTCCTCCAGAGGCTCGCGAAGCGTGTCGAGCACGCTTCGCGAGAACTCCGCGACCTCGTCCAAAAAGAGCGCTCCACAATGCGCAAGGCTGACTTCGCCCGGCCGCGGCGGCGACCCGCCGCCGACGAGGGACAAGTGCGACGCAGTGTGATGCGGCGCGCGGAATGGCCGTGCGGTGAGCACCGGATGCCGCGGGTCGGTGAGACCGGCGACGCTGTGCACCGCGCTCGCGGCTAGGGCCTCGGCGTCCTCGAGCGGCGGAAGGATCGACTCGAAGGCGCGCGCGAGCATCGTCTTGCCGGTTCCGGGCGGGCCGACGAACAGCAGGTTGTGACCGCCCGCGGCGGCGATCTCGAGCGCGCGCTTGGGGGTCTCCTGCCCCGCGATGTGTGCGAGGTCTACCGGGTGAGGCGTGACCCCGGCACGCGGCGGCACGGGCGTTGGCGCGACGCGCGCGCGACCCTCGAGGTGGTCCACGACCTCGCGAAGCGACGCGAAGCCGAACGACTCGACGCCGCACGCGGCAGCCTCTGCCGCGTTCGCGGCTGCCACGAGGACGTCGCGAACGCCGCGGGTCGCGGCAAAGCGAACGCGAGGCATCGTGCCGCGAACGGGCCGCAACTGGCCATCGAGCGCCAGCTCTCCGAGGCAAAGCGCGGTGACGTCTACGCGCAGCTGCCCGCTCGCGCGGAGGATTCCGAGGGCGATCGCGAGCTCGAAGCCGGTTCCTTCCTTGCGGCGCTCGGCCGGCGCGAGATTGACGGTGACCCGACGGAGCGGGAACTCGAAGCCGGAATTGCGGACCGCAGCGCGCACGCGCTCTCGCGCTTCCTGAACCGCCGCGTCGGGCAGCCCCACGACGACCAGCGCCGGTAGGCCGTTCGCGACGTCGACCTCAACGGTCACAAGCGCTGTCTCGAGGCCCCAGAGCGCGCAGGCGGTGACGCGCGCGACGGAGCGCGCGGTCGCTGGCCGGTCCGGCGCCGTGATCGCGATAGCGGGGAGGCTCGACGGAGAGAGGCGCCAAGGGGATAGGACCTCCGGCCAGTACCGCGGTCCCACCCGCTCGGGCAGACTAGGTCGCCTTGAGCTGGCGGGTGGCCCTCGCGCTCTTCGGGCTCGCGCTCCTGACACGCCTTCCGTTCGCGACGACGAACCTCTACGCGCCCGACTCCGTCCTCTACGCACGCGGCATGGAGATGTTCGACCCGTTCGATCACCGGCCGCAGCCGCCCGGATATCTCTGGTACGTCCTCATGTTGCGCGCCGTCGATCTCGCGACGCACGACCCGAATCGCGCGATGACGATCGTCAGCGCACTCGCCGGCGCCGCGACGGTCGCACTCGTCTATCTGCTCGCGGCTCGTCTCTACGACGAGCGCACGGCAAAGATCTCGGCGCTTTTCATCCTCACCGCCGTCACGTTCTGGGCGTACGGCGGGGTCGCCTATCCGTACACGCTCCTCGCCGCGCTCACGACGCTCTGCGCGCTCCTCTTCTGGCGCGCCGTGGATCCGGCACAGTCGCGCCCTCGCCGAGGACTCGGCCTCGTCGTCGCGTCTGTAGCGTGGGGGCTCGCGATCGGGTTCCGATCCGACCTCGCGATCTTCCTTGCGCCGCTCTGGCTTCTTGTCGCGACCCGGGCGACGATCCCCAGCGCGGCCATGTCTGCGGGAGTCGTCGCGGCTCTCGTCGGTCTGTGGGTCTTCGCGAGCGCGCTCGCCGACGGAGGCCTCGCGCGCTTTCTCGAAGCCGTGAGCATCCAGAGCAAGTTCATCGACGACCGCTACAGCGTCTTCGGGAACGGACCGATCGCGATCTATCGAAACGCGTACGAGCTGGGCCGATTCCTCGGGCGTGGGCTGTACTTGTTGATTCCCCTCGTGGCGGCGACGCTCATCTCCGTCGAGGCGCGGCGCGTCGAGATGCGCGACCGCTGGCGCACGGCGTTCATGGTCCTGTGGACGTTCGCGCCACTACCCTTCTATGTCTTCGTCCACGTCGGCGAGTACGGCTACATCTTCAGCATGCTGCCGGGACTCGTGATCATCGCGGCACGCGGCGCGATCGCGCTGGCGAAGGGTCTGCGCATGCCGCGCACATTGAGATGGATCGTCGCCGCGGTGGTTCTCGGAAACGCCGCGATCTTCCTGTTGAGCGACACCCCGATCTCTGCGCGCGACATCGCGCGACACGACCGCGGGATCGACGAAAAGATCGCGTATCTGGCGTCGTTCGCGCCGGAGTCCACGCAGGTCGTGACCGCGTATGACGGCGTGCTCGTGAACCATTACCTGCAGGGACCGCCCGTCCTGCGATACGACCCGGTCGAGACCCCTGAGTTCACGCTGCCGCTCTCATGCGACACGGCGGCGCCGCACAAGCCCTGCGCCAACACGAACGTCGACGTGGTCCTCTGGGACGATCTGCTACGGGCGGAAGGACCCGGCTGGCAGGAGGTCCGCATGGTGCATGGGGCACGCCTTCGGATCGCGCATGTCGCGCGGTCCGCGTCGCTACGGGTGAGCGAGGGCCTCGGTGTGGAGATCGTCCGCTAGCGTCGGCGCGACCCGTCGCCCGACGACCCAGCTCGCGGCGGCGAGCGGCGCCCGAGGATGGCGGCGGCCACCGGCCAGAGCGAATCTATGAAGCCTCGATGAGCTCCACTCGGGTCCCGTCGATTCCCACCGTGAGCGCCGCGATCACCACCCGCCACCGCGCGTCGCGCTCGCCGCGCATGGCGAGCCAGCCGGCACCGAGGCGCGCGAGTCGTCCCAGCTTGCGGCGGTCGACCGCCTCGGCCGCCGCGACGAACGACCCGGCGCTCCGCGTCTTCACCTCGACGAAAACGTAGCCATCCCGGTCGCGACAGACCAGGTCGATCTCACCGAAGCGCGTGCGTTGATTCCGGGCGACGACGCGGAGGCCGCAGCGGACGAGCTCGATCTCAGCCGCGCGCTCTCCCGCGAGCCCCAGGGCACGCCGATCCACGCGAAGACAATCGGCGCCTCATTGCGTCGGCGTGATCCGGATGACCCGGTCGGCGGAACCGTTGCTCGTCGTCAGATAGAGAGAACCGTCGGGGCCTTGCCGGGCGGTGCGGAGACGTCCGTAGGTCCCGTCGAAGAAGATGTCCCGCTGGGTCGCGACGGCGCCCGTAAGGGTGAAGCGGCGGAGGTCGGTCTCCTTGAGCGTCGCCACGAACAGCGATCCGTCGTACGCGCCCCACTGCACGCCGCGCGCGAAGTCGGCCCCGCTCGTCGCGAGCGTCACGTTTCCCGAGGACCATGCCGGATCGACGAAGCGTGGATCGCCGCACGGCCCGCGGCAGACCGGGTATCCGTAGTTCGCGCCCGCGCGCAGGATGTTGATCTCGTCGTGCGTGTCGTCGCCGTGCTCGACCTCGACGACCCGACCGGTCCCCGGCTCGAAGGTGAGACCTTGCGGGTTGCGATTGCCCATCGTGTACACGGCCGTCCGCGCCGCGGCGCCGGGCATGATCGGGTTATCGGCTGGGATGCTGCCGTCGCCGTTCACGCGCAGCACCTTGCCATTCAGCACGTTCGGGTTCTGCCCGTTCGCCGTGTTCCCGGCGTCGCCCATCGTGACCCAGAGCTTGCCGTCAGGGCCGAATCGGATCCGGCAACCGTCGTGATTGCTGTTGGCGCGCATACCAGAGCGGATGACATAGCCGTCGAACACCGGAGCGTTGCCGTTCATCCGGTAACGCAGCACCTCATTGAGCCACTGGCCGCCGTCGTTCACCGACACGCAGACATAGAGGAGATTGTTGGTCGCGAAAGCCGGGTCGAGCTCGATGCTCATGAGGCCCGACTCGCCCGACGCGTTGATATTCGCAACCGGGAAGACGTTCGCGAGCTGCCCCGCGTTCGGCGCGGCACTGGCGTAGATGAGGATGTTGC
>VBGU01000221.1 GCA_005881085.1 Chloroflexota bacterium
GGCCGTGGCGGCGTCGGCGTCGTGGTGCTCGCGATCGCCATCGCGATCGCGATCCTCCTCGCAGCTCTCATCGGGACCGGGCGGGACGATGCGACCGCGCCGATGCGTGGGCGGACCTGGTTCGTCCGCGGCACCTGGGGTTTCGTGTGCCTGATGGCGCTCGTCAGTTTTGCCTGGCTCGCGGGCATGCCGCGGCAGCACTCGCTCGACTGGACGCCATATCACAACGACGCGATCGCGCTGAACGAGTGCGCCGCGCGTCTGGTGCTTCAGGGCCGCGATCCGTACGCGGACCTCGATGTGTTCGCGTGCTACCAGAGCCTCGGCATCGGCCCGGACCGTACGACACCGCTGCGGAGCGGCGCATTCGCGAACGTCGCGATCTATCCGAGCGACGACCAGATGGACCAGGTGTGGGACGAGCGCGCGAACGGGATCGGGACGAACGAAGAGTTCGTGTGGCGCCCGTCGTATCCGGCGGTCTCATTCCTCGCCCTCCTCCCCGTGGTTGCGCTGGGGTGGGACACGAACTACCTCTATGTGGCGTGCCTTCTCGTCGCGATGGCGTTGGTCGTCGCGCGGGCCCCGCGCACGCTGCGGCCGTTCTTTCTCACCGCGTTGTTCGGCGCGGCGAGCCTTGCCGCGTTCACGGTCGGCGGAAGCTCGGATCTGCTCTACGCGCTGCCGCTCGTCGTCGCGTGGATGTACCGCGAGAGGAAGTGGGCGGCGATCCCGTTCGGGATCGCGCTCGCGACGAAACAGATCGCATGGTTTTTCGCGCCGTTTTGGATCATCGCCGTCGGCACGGAGCGCGGCTGGCGCGCCGCGGCCGGCGACGCGGCGATCGCCGCAGGTGTCTTCGCGGTGACGAACCTCCCCTTCATCGTGCACGACCCGCAGGCGTGGGTCGCTGGGATCCTTACGCCATTGGTCGAGCCGATGTTCGCTCGCGGGGCCGGGCTCATCTTCCTCTCCACGAATGGTGGACTGCCGCTCTTGCCGGCCGTCGCGTACTCCGTGGCCGAGGCCGTCGCAGGGATCATCTGTCTCGTGGTCGTGTGGCGGACCCGGCGGACGAGTCCCGAGCTCGGCGCCGTCCTGGCGATCGTTCCGCTCTTCTTCGCGTGGCGAAGCCTCTTCTCCTACTTCTTCCTGCTGCCGCTCTTCGCCCTCGCGGCCGTCGCGCGCATGCCCCTTGGCCAGCTCGCGTTCGAGCGAGCGCGAGAGCTCGGAGGCCTCACGATCTTCGCGGCGCCCTCGCGGTCTTAGGTCTCGGTGCCGCCGGCAGTCGTGGTTTTGGGGCTCGTCGCCCTCGGCGTCCCGGCGGGGGTACGCGCCGCGTTCGGCCGGCCGCGCTCACTCGGTCGGGCCTGGCTTCTCGCGGCGGCGCTCGCGCTCGCTGCCCAGGCGGTCGGTGAGCTGGGCGGCGTCTCGCTCGGCGTGCTGGGTGACGCCCAATTGGCACTCGCGGCAGTGGCCGCGGGCATCGCGGCTGCAATCGTTGCTATCGCGGAAGGCCCCCCGAAGGGGTAACTTCTTAGCTGGAAAGACAGGGAGTTAAGGCAATGGGTTTCATCATCGGCGTACTGACGGGCGCGATCGCCGCGCTCCTGTACGCGCCGAAGACCGGCGACATCACCCGCGAGGAGCTCAAGGTCCGAAGCGAGGAGCTCAAGCGGCGCGCGGATGAGCTGCAAAAGATCGCTCAGAAGCTCGCCGACGACGCGTCCGTAAAGGGGCGCGAGCTGATCGACGAAGCCAAGAAGCAGTGGGACTCGAGCGCCGCAGGACGGGCATCTACGGGGTCGCGAAGCACCCCCGGAGGCTCCACCAAGCAAGACTGACGAGTATTCTTTTCAAAGCGGGGAACGCGGGGAGCCGAGGTGGCCCCCGCGTTTTCGTTTAGGAGGCGGCTAAAGCCGCCGACGGAGAGGGGTGCAGGGGATACCTCCCCTGCCATAAGAAAGGAGGAGGGCAAACTGGACAGCGCGACCATTCGCGAGCGCTTCATCTCCTTCTTCGAGGAGAAGGGGCATACCCGCATGCCCAGCTGGCCGCTCATCCTCAAAGATGACCCGTCCGTCCTCTTCACGAGTGCCGGCATGCAGCCCCTGGTGCCTTATTTCCTCGGTAAGAAGCAGCCGCCGGCCAAACGGATCGTCGCGGTCCAGAAAGTCTTTCGGGCGACGGACATCGACGAGGTGGGCAAGGATGCCTACCACCAGACCTTCTTCGAGATGCTCGGCAACTTTTCGATCGGCGACTACGGGAAGAAGGAAGCGATCGAGTGGGGGTGGGAGCTCTTAACCCGGGTGTTCGGGTTCGACGGCTCAAAGCTCGTCGCGACTGTCCATTACTCCGACGACGAGGCCTACGACATATGGACGAAGGTGCTGAAGCTGCTTCCGCCGGAGAAGGTCTTCCGTCAAGGCGATGCGGAGAACTTCTGGGCGCCTGGCCTGACCGGGCTCTCAGGCCCGGACAGCGAGGTCTTTCTCGACAGAGGTCCGCAGTCCGGTGTGCCCGAGCACGAGTGCAGCCCCTCCGAGAACTGCGGGCGGTACCTTGAGATCTGGAACTTTGTCTTCCAGCAGTACGACCGCCAGGCCGACGGCACGCTCGTTCCGCTCCCGAAGAAGAACATCGATACCGGCGCGGGTCTCGAGCGGCTGGCGCAGGTGCTTCAGGGTGTACCGGGCGACGTTTATCGCAGCGACGTGTTCCAGCCGCTCGTGAAGAAGATCGAGTCGCTCTCGGGAAAGAAGTACGGCACCTCGCCGGCGACCGACATGTCGATACGCATCGTGGCCGAGCACTCGCGGGCCGCGGCGTTCCTCATCGCGGACGGCATCTCGCCGTCGAACGAGTTCCGGGGGTATGTGCTTCGCCGCATAATCCGCCGCGCGGCGATGCACGGCCGGCGCCTTGGCCTGCGGACGGGCTCGCTCTCGCAGCTCGGCAGCGAGGTCGTGAAGATGATGCAGCGGCACTACCACGAGCTGACGTCCGCTCGCGATCGCATCACCCAGGTCATCCTCGAGGAAGAGGAGAAGTTCGAGCGGACGCTCGCGCAGGGCCTGACGATGATCAACGAGGCGATCGCTCGTGCGAGCGCGCAGGGCCAGAAGTGGATCGATGCCGATACGGCGTTCCGGCTTTCCGACACGTACGGCTTTCCGCTCGAGATGACCAAGGAGATCGCGACCGCGGCCGGCCTCTCGGTGGACGAGCGCGGCTTCCGCGAGCTGCTCGAAGGGCAACGGAGCCGTAGCCGAGCGACCGCGAAGTTCAGCCAGGACGCGATGCGCTTCGGCCAGTTCTACGCGGGTCTTCGCGAGAACGAGAAGCTCCGGAGCGAGTTCACCGGTTACGACGAGCTCGAGAGTGACGGGACGATCGTCTCGCTCGTCCTCGGCGGCTCGCGCGTCGAAGCCGCGCACGAGGGCACCGACGTCGAGATCGTGCTGGACCGCACACCTTTCTATCCCGAGGGCGGAGGTCAGGTTGGCGATCGCGGGACGATCACCACCGACGAGGGTCGCGCGATGGTCGCGGACACGCAGACCGCGGCGCCGGGCGTGATCGTGATGAGCGCGAAGATCGTCGACGGCGTCCTGCGCCTTCGATCGCGGGCGCACGCCGCGGTCGATGCGGAGGCGCGCCGCGACACGATGCGCAACCACACCGCGACGCATCTCCTTCACGCGACGCTCCGCAACCTGCTCGGCGAGGACGTGCATCAGGCCGGTTCGCTCGTCCATCCGCCGAATCTCCGGTTCGACTTCACGTTCGGCCGCGCGCTCACGCCGGAGGAGCTGCGGCGGGTCGAGGACGAAGTCAACCGCGCGATCCTCGCGAACGCGGACGTCCACGCGCGCGAGATGCCGCTGCAGGAGGCGCTCGCGAGCGGCGCGATGGCGCTCTTCGGCGAGACGTACGGCGACGTCGTGCGGGTCGTCGAGGCCGGCCCATCACGCGAGCTCTGTGGCGGAACGCACTGCCATTGCACTGGCGACATCGGGCTGTTCCTCATCACGAAAGAGGAGTCGATCGGCGCGGGCGTGCGCCGGCTCGAGGCCGTGACCGGGATGGGCGCGCTGCGCGAGGTCCGTGAGATGCGCGACCGCTCCGCCAGAGCCGCGGCGGCGTTGCGCGTGCCGCCGGCGCGGCTGCCCGAGGCGGTCGCCCAGCTCGTCGAGTCGCGCGAGCGCCTCGACAAGGAGCGTCTCGCGCTTCAGCGGAGTGGCGCCGACTCGGTCGCGTCGTCGCTCCTAGCGAAAGCGGAACAGCTCGGGGCCGTGAAGGTGGTCGCGGAGAACGTCGGCGAGGCCGACCTCAAGCACCTCCAAGCCCTCGCCGACCGCGTGCGCGAAGGGCTCGGCACCGGCGTCGTCATCCTCGGCGGGCACCGGGACGGCAAGGCCGCTCTCCTGGTCACGGTGACCAAGGACGTGACGCAGAAGGTCAGCGCCGACTCCGTGATCAAGGAGGTCCAGGGCGTCTTTGAGGCCAAGGGCGGTGGGCGCCCGGAGAGCGCCTCCGCGGGCGGCGGGACGCCGACACGACTTGGAGACGCCGTCGCCGCGGCACGTACGGCGGTCCGGGAGCGTTTAGACGGCGG
>VBGU01000222.1 GCA_005881085.1 Chloroflexota bacterium
AGCTGGAGCCGCGCGCTGAAACGTTGTCCAGCGACGGGTTCGACCCGCTCGCGCACCTGGTGCGTGCCGGCGCGGCCGTGGGCGTGCGCGTGCATGCCTGGGGGAACGTGTTTTTCGTGTGGTCGAGCCCCGAGGGCGCCCTCCCGAAGTCGAGCGAGCACCTCGTGCGGCGGCATCCGGATTGGCTCCTGAGGCCGGCGGGCGTGAAATATCTCGATCCGGTCGGCGGCAGCGACTGGGAGGGGATCTACATCGACCCCAGGAACGTGGCGGCGCGGGAGCACACGCTCGCCGTCTTCGCCGACATCGCGTCGCGCTACCGAATCGAAGGTTTTCACTACGACTACGTGCGCTACCCGCAGGTCACCTACGCGGATTCGCCGGAGGACCACGCCGCAGTGACCGCGCTCGTGTCGGAGGGTGCGAAGCGCCTGCGCGCGGCGCGACCCGGCATCGTCATCTCCGCCGCGGTGTTCCCCGATCCCGACCTCGCTCGCGAGCGCGTCCTCCAGCGATGGCCCGAGTGGGCAGAAGCGGGTCTCGTCGAGCTGCTCTGCCCGATGGCGTACCGACGCGACACCGCGGAGGTCGCGCGCCTCCTGACGAGGGCGCGTGCGGCCGCGCCGAAGACGCGGATGTGGGGTGGACTCATGGCCTATGCGGGCGAGCGCGCGCTGCTACGCGAGCAGGTGCGCGCCGCCGAACATGCGGGATGCGAAGGCGCGATCCTCTTCGCATACGACCCGACCCAACGCGATCTGCTCGATGTTTTCGCGGCGGCCTGACCTCTTGAATTTCAGGCGTTTCGCTCACGAGGAAACGCCGTCTTAGGATGTGCGCTCCATGCCCGAACAGCCGACACCAACCCCGGTAGCACCGTCGCCCGAAGAGGCGCAGCGCGTCGACCCGCTCGGCTCTGCCGTAGCCGAAGCCGTCGCGAAGCTGCGCCGTTCGGCGGGTCTCTCCGAGCGCGCCGCGGCCCGCCGGCTCGGCACGTCGCAGACGCAGCTACGGCGTATGGAGGATCCGCGCTATCTGCCATCGCTCCGTTCGCTGGCGCGCGTGGCCGCCGCGTACGGCTATCGCTTGTCGGTCGAGTTCCAGGCGCAGGACGCCCCCAAGACTTCGGGGGGCTCCGCCCCCCGGCCCCCGAAGCGAGCGGGCGGCGATAAGAAGCGCGCTCCGGTCACAAGGTCCGTGTCACCTTCGCGAGGCCGGCGGGCCGCTCCGGGTCGCGCCCGTGGCGGCGCGCGAGTGCGACGGCAAGCTGCTGCCCCGCGACGACGAAGCTGATCGGGACGAGCGTTTCGGAGAGCGGAGCTTGTAAGAGAACCGCGTCGCGAGCCTTCTCGGCCACACGTTCGTCGTTCGTGATCGCGTAGACCCGCGCGCCCCGCTCGGCGAGCGATGTCGCCAGCGAACGCGCTTCGGCCTCTGTCGCTCCGCGCGACGAGAGCAGCAGGACGGGCGTCTTGGGCCGGAGGAGCGTACGCGGCCCGTGCGCGAAATCGGCACTCGAATAGGGCTCGGCCCAGACGCGGGCGAGCTCCTTGATCTTGAGCGCCGTCTCGAGGGCAGCCGGGTAGAGATAACCGCGTCCGAGCACGATCACCGTGGGCGCGCGGCCGATCGCGCGCGCCAGGCGCGCTGCGTCCGTCTCCGCGTTCACGGCTTCCTCGACCGCTTCGGCGAGACCCGCGAGGGAGAGGGCGCTCCGGCCACGGGCCTCCGCGGTCGTCGCCGCGAGAAGCGCGAGACCCACGCACGTGGCGGTGTATGTCTTCGTCGCCGCAACCTCGCGCTCGGGGCCGGCGCGTAGCGCGAAGACGTGTTCGGCCGCGCGGCCAAGCTTCGAGCGCGGCTGATTGGTGAACGCGATCGTGACGGCCCCGGCCCGGCGGCCCTCCGCGACCACGCCCGCGACGTCGGGCGACGCTCCCGACTGAGAGATTCCGATGACCGCCCCGTGCGCGTACGACGGCGGCGCCTGGTAACGCGTCACGAGCGACGGAGCCGCGAGCGCCGTGACGATGCCGGCGATGCTCTCGAAGAGATACTTCCCGTACGTCGCCGCGTTGTCGGACGAGCCGCGCGCGACGAGAGTGATGTGTTCGACCCGCGTGAGCGCCCGTCCGAGCTGCCGAGCCTCGGGCCAGCCCTCATCTAAGAGCCTTTGGACGACGCGCGGCTGCTCGGCGATCTCGGTGCGGAGCGACATCGCTGCGGATGATGCCCGAGGTACTACCGGACAGGACCATCGGTCCCCTCGACGGCGGTGGCCGAGAGAGCGAGCCTCCGCGTGCAGGGTGGGCGTTTTCGGCAGTATTCCTCCGGCCCGGCGGCGTTGGCGCCGCACGCTTCGCGCTGGCCTCTTCTGGATCGCGCTCGGGCTCGGCGCAGCGACCATCTCGTACGCGCTGAGTCTCGACATCGCCGCTCGCTCGCTCGGCTTCGATCGCCGGTTCGCGCAGCTCTTCTTCTCGCTCATCCCGATCCCGCCACTCGCGCTCGGCGTGCACGGCCTGGCTCTCGCTCTTCGTCTCCGCGCCGCGTCGGCGCTCGCCGATCGAACGGCCGCGTACCTGTCCGACCACTTACCCGAGGGCTACATCGTGGTCCCCCACTACGGGCCGCGCGACGGGGCCGAGGACGAGGTGCCCATGGTGGTCATCGGCCCGCTCGGCGTGGTCGTCATCGAGCCGCGTGACGAGGGCGGCGAGGTCCTCTGCTACGAGGACCACTGGTACCGCAAGCAAAAGCACGGAGTCGGTCGGCGATTCCAGGGCCAGTCGCCTTCGCAGCGCGCGCGGTGGAACGCGTCGCGGGTGCGAGGCGATATTTCCGTCGAGCCGACGCGCACCCGTGTCGAGGCGGTCGTCGTCTTCACGAGCGCGCACATCGCGGCGGTCTCGAGCTCGTCGGTGCCAGCGGTCGAAGGGCTCCCCGCGATCGTCGACCGCCTCGTCGGCACGCCGCGCGAGCCTGTCCGCGTCGCGGTCTAGACGCAGTTCAAGAACGAACCGATCTTTCACAAGTTCGCTGAGGCGCCGCCCCTAGCATTCGCTCCGTGACCGCACGCATCGTGGTGGTCGAGGACGATCCCTCGGTGGCCGAGCTGGTCACGCTCTATCTGCGGAACGCCAACTTCATCGTCGCGCACGCGCGGACCGCTGCGGAAGCGCGCGTGAAGTTCGACGAGGAGAAGCCCGCGCTCGTTGTCCTCGATCTCGGTCTCCCCGACGCGAACGGGCTCGACCTGCTGCGCGAGATACGCAAGCACGCGGACACTCCGGTGCTCGCGCTCACTGCCCGCGCCGAGGACGTCCAGAAGATCGAAGCCCTCGAATCGGGCATGGACGATTACATGACGAAGCCGTTCAATCCCAAGGAGCTCGTCGCCCGCGTTCGCGCAATCCTGCGGCGCACCGCGGGCATGCCCGGGAGCGGACGGACGATCGTCGTCGGGAACGTGCGTATCGACCCGGCCCGCCACGAGGTGCACGTGAGCGAACGGCCGGTGTCGCTCCGTGCGAAGGAGTTCGAGCTTCTCGAAGCGTTCTGCAGACAGCCCGGGATCGTCCTCACACGAGACCGGCTCCTCGAGGACGTCTGGGGCTTCGCCTATCCGGGCGAGACGCGTACCGTCGACGTCCACGTGAAGCAGCTGCGCGACAAGCTCGCCGGCGCGGACGCGAAGATCGAGACGATCTGGGGAGTTGGATACAAGTTGGTTGCGCCGACCTAGTTATGCCGCGCAGCATCGCGACTCGGCTCTTTCTCTCCTACCTGGCGGTGGTCGTCGTCGGCCTGGCTGTGGCCGCGATCACGATCTCCGGACTGCTCCTGCGGTACGAGGACGACCAGACTCGCCTTCACCTCGGTGAGCTCTCGGCACCATTCCTCACAGCGATTCAGACAGGCATCCGGGCCGGCCAGCAGCCGCGCGAGATCGTCGACGCGCTCACCGAACAGGCGCAGGCGGCCGACGCGCGGCTCATCATCACGACGCCGCAGCGGCGCGTGGTCGTGGACAGCGACAACAAGCTCATCAACGTGACGCTTCCGCAGCCCAGCACGGCGAACTTTGGCGAGTTCACGGCCGACGGCGAGGAGTGGATCTTCGTCCGGCAGCAGCTCGCTCGCGCCACAGTCACCGCCGGCGGGCTCGGTTTCATCGTCGTCGCGCGGCCGCGCGCCGTCTTCACCGACACACTGCGCTCGCTCCTCCCTTCACTGGCGCTCAGCGGTATCGTCGCGCTCGCCTTCGCGGTGCTGGTGGCCGCATTGCTCTCGCGGACGATCACGCGACCCCTCCGCGATCTCGTGGGCGGTGTGCGGC
>VBGU01000223.1 GCA_005881085.1 Chloroflexota bacterium
CAGCGTGTGCCAGAAATGCGGCCACCACTTCAAGCTCGGGGCGCTCGCGCGGATCGATCTCCTGGCCGACCCGAAGTCGTTCAGCGAGACCGACGCCGACATGGTGTCGTCCGACCCGCTCGGGTTCGTCGACAGCAAGCCGTACCCCGAGCGCATCGCGGCCGCGCGGGCCAAGAGCGGACACAAGGATGCCGTCCTCACGGGGGACGCACAGATTTCCGGCATCCCCGTCATCCTCGCGGTCATGGACTTCGAGTTCATGGGCGGCTCGATGGGAAGCGTCGTGGGCGAGAAGCTCACCCGCTCGGCCGAGCGCGCGTTCTCTGACCGCAAGCCGCTCGTCATCGTGTCCGCGTCGGGTGGCGCGCGGATGCAAGAGGGAACGATCGCGCTGATGCAGCTCGCGAAGACCGTCGCCGCGGTCGCACGCCTCGACGAGGCGGCCATCCCGTTCATCAGCGTGCTCACCGATCCAACGACGGGCGGGGTTCTGGCGTCGTTCGCGTCGCTCGGCGACATCGTGCTGGCCGAGCCCGGCGCGCTCATCGGATTCTCCGGCGCTCGCGTGACGAGCGAGACCATCGGCGAGAAGCTGCCAAAGGGTTTCCAGCGCTCCGAGTTCCTGCTCGAGCATGGCTTCGTCGATCAAGTCGTACCGCGCACGCAGCTCAAGGAGCGCATCGCGTTCTTCCTGAACGCGTTCCGCATCGCAAGTCAAGACCTGCGCTGGAGCCTTTGAGCGGTGTCCATGCTCGATCGCATCGTCGGCACGCGACGCGCGACGGATGGCAACGGCCATCTCGCGGTCGAGGCCGGGCTCATCACTGACGCGACGCAGCTCGCGTCGTCGCGCCCGACGCCGTGGCAGACCGTGCAGACCGCGCGCAACATCGCACGCCCGCACGCCCTCGACATCATCGGTCGGGTCTTCGAGCGTTTTCAGGAGCTTCACGGCGATCGCGCATTCCGCGACGACCCGGCGATCGTCGGCGGCATCGCCGAGCTCGCCGGGCGGCCGGTCATGGTCGTCGGCCAGCAGAAAGGCGCGTCGACCGAAGAGAACATCCAGCGGAACTTCGGTATGCCCTACCCCGAGGGGTACCGCAAGGCGATGCGGCTCTACCGCCTGGCGCAGAAGTTCCATGTGCCGCTGGTAACTCTGGTGGATACACCCGGCGCGTACCCCGGCCCCGAGGCCGAGGAGCGCGGCCAGGCGGAGGCGATCGCGTCGAGCATCCAGCTCATGACTCGGCTCGGCGTTCCCGTGGTGGTCGTCGTGCTCGGCGAGGGCGGCTCGGGCGGCGCGCTCGCGCTCGGCGTCGGCGACGTGGTCCTCGCCCTCGAGAACGCGACCTACTCGGTCATATCGCCCGAGGGCTGCGCTGCGATCCTCTGGCGGAGCGCGAGCGAGGCCGAGCGGGCCGCCGTCGCCATGAAGCTCGCGGGGCCCGACCTCCTCGAAACGGGCGTTGCCGACGCGCTCATTCGTGAGCCCGCGGGCGGCGCGCACACCGATCACGACGCGACCGCTGCCGCGATCAAGACAGCGCTCGTCGCGCAGCTCGACCGGCTGTCGCGCGTGCCGGTCGCCGATCTCCTCTCGCTGCGTTACGAGCGGTTCCGCGCGTTCGGCACGTTCGTCGAACCGAACGGTGGCGCGGCACCCGCGCCACCCGCGCCATGGTGGCGGCGGATGATTCGCAATCCCCTGGAGAAGGGTGGCCTATGAGTGAGAACGATCCGCTGCTCGGGCTGATGGACGACCTTCTCCAGCTCGAGCTACCCGACGGCCTTGCCTCGGTCACGATCGAGGTCGAGGCGGATGGGTTCGCCGTGTCCGTGTCGCGGCAGGGGAAAACCACGCGAGCGACCACACCGGCCGCGACGCACGAAGAAGACCCCGTCGAGAAGACCCAGCGCGTGCACGCCACGACGGTCGGCCTCTTCAGCGCCGCGCGGGAGTGGAGCACCGGCGATGCGGTGGCGCGCGGCGACGTGCTCGGCGGGATCCAGTCGCTCGGTCACGTCGCCGAGATCAGCGCGCCCGCGGATGGCGAGATCCGCGAGGTCCTCGTGACCGGCGGCGCGCCCGTGGAGTACGGACAGGCCCTCTTCGTCATTGCCCTCCGCTGACCGGATCGCCGTCATCGTCCGCGAGTCGGGCGATGGCCACGTCGCCGAGGTTACGGTGAACGACCGCGAGGCGACGACGCACCGCGTGCGCGTGTCGCCCGCCGAGCGCGTGCGCTATGGCGGTGGCGATGTCGCGGATCTGGTCAAGCGTTCGTTCGAATTCCTGCTCGCGCGTGAACCCAACACGTCGATCCTGCGCGAGTTCGATCTCTCGACGATCGAGCGGTACTTCCCCGAGTACCCGGGAGAGATCGCGCGAGCCAAATGAAACGCCCCCGGTCGCCGCGCGCGACCGGGGGCGCCTTTTCAGGTGCGAGATGGCTACGGGGTGATCTTCGAAACGAAGACGTCCGTGTTGCCGAATTGCGACGCGCAGGCCGTCGGCGGAGCCGGCTTGGCGATGGGTGCGCCCGCGTCGATGCTGTGCTGGTACGCGTCGACTGCCGGACATCCGACGCCGCTCCGCGAGTCCGTGTAGATGAAATATGCGGCGGCGTTCGTCGAGACGAGCGTGTTGTAGTCGCCCCAGAACTGCCGCGCGAGGTTGTTCTGCGCTGAGGCTGCCGGATCGCTCGACACGCTCGAGACCTTGACCGGCGCTGACCAAGTCGAGCCACCGTTGCTCGAGCTCGTGTAGTAGCTGTCGATCGTCGCGTTGCCCGTGCCGTAGGTCGTTGCGCTCGTGGCCTTTTGCGCCTGGTAGCCCACGTCGACGCGTCCGTTGGGGGCGACGTCGAGCCCCTGGAAGAAGGCATAGCCGTTGCCGGCGGCAGATACCGTGGTCAGCGCGCTCCAGGACGCGCCCTTGTCGGCACTCCTGGTCACGACGATGTGGCCCGCGCCACCCGTGGCGTCAGACCACGTGGCGTAGATCGCGCCGCTGGTCTGGTCCACCGCCGCCGAGAGGAAGCTATCCGTGCGGAAGTTCGACCCGGGGATCGGGTCGGCGATATCACGTACCGCCGCGATATCGCCCGGTCGGCTCCACGTCGCCCCGCCGTCGCTCGACGACGCGAACACCATCTTGTTGCCGATCTTGTTGTCGCCGTCCTCCCAGAACACGTACACGGTGCCGTCCGGTCCGGTGCGCACGGTGGATCCTTGACGACCACCCACGCTGCCGTTGTTGTGAGCGGCGGACAGCTGGTTCGGTTTGGACCAGGTCGCTCCTCCGTCTGCGGAGAACGCCATCACGATGGGCTCGCCGAAGAACGTGAAGACGCTGCCACGGAACTGCGTCCACGAGATGTAGACGCGCCCGAAGAACGGCGAGGCGGGGTTGGTGTCGGCCCAGATGGCTTCCTTGTCGTTGAACTTGAAGCCGTGACCACCCGCGGCGACCACCGGGTCCGTCCAATTCAGGCCGTCGTTATCCGACCGCGAGACCGCCAGGAGTTCCGGTGCCTGGTTTCCGCTCGCGGCACCTGGAGCGAAGGAAGCGAGGTTCGCGTAGTAAGCGCGCGCCCCATTTGCGAAGCTGAAGCCGCCGCCGCTGGCCGGCTTCGGACCGAAGACGATCACTGGATCGCCGTCCGACACGAGTGAGCCACCGGTGTTGCTGTACCCCGGAAGAAGCCCGCGGTTCGTCCAGCTTGCGCCGTCGTTAGACGTGTAGACACCACTTGTGCTGACACCCGGGAAGAACGAGCAGTCATTCGCGGGTGCCGTCGCTCCGCGGACCGGGCCGGGGCCGCATGGCGGCTCGAGCTGTTCGTCGTTCGAGCCCGCGATGAGCTTCCCGCTGATCGGGTCGCGCGCGATCGTGGGCTCGTTCTGTTTGTTCGTTGGGAATCTCGCGGTCGTGTCGCTTGAAGGACTCCCCGCGACCTGGGGCTTGTTCGCTTGGCTATCGCTGATGCTCAGCGCGAGCGCGAGCGAACCCGAGCCGAGAAGCAACGCGAGCGTGGCGATCGTAATGAGTGCCCTGCGCATCGATTTCTCCCCCTTGGTCTCGCCGTGCGGCGCCCTTTCCGAGGCGAGTCTAGGCCTGACGCACGGCATGCCCGTCCCATCGCCCTACGCGGGGCACTCGGCCCCGGATCACACGCCCGCGCGTCACCCCACGAGCGCCGGAGCGGGCGCCTCGAGCTGCCTCAACGATCGTGTCGCGCGCCAGCCCGAGACGAGCCCGTAGATGCCGATCGCATGCACCGCGATCCCGAGTAGGTCCGGCCCCAGCACGAACACGAGAGCGTCCAGGAGGTACAGGCCGATTCCGACCGCGTACCAGCCGAGATTCCCGCGCCGCGCGGCGCGGCCGATGAGGAGAAACCCGCTGGC
>VBGU01000218.1 GCA_005881085.1 Chloroflexota bacterium
CGCACCGTAGCGGTATGCCGCGAGCGCGTAGCCCGCGGCGAGGGTAACGACAACCGCGACCATCACGGGCACGACCATGCCCACGAGCTTCCCCAGGACGATGTCGAAGTCGCGGATGGGCGCGGCGAGGAGGGGAACGAGCGTCCCGTTCTCCTTCTCGGCGGAGAAGGTTGCGGCGATAAGAGCTACGCCCGAGAGCGCGGGGAAGAACACGCTTTGCAGCGCGAGCCCGATGAGCGTCGCGTCGCCCTGCGG
>VBGU01000219.1 GCA_005881085.1 Chloroflexota bacterium
GGAGCGATGCGCGATCGAGGAAGACTTCCCAACGGATCTCGCGCCAGGCGATCAGCCACCACTTCATCGGCGCGCCTCCGCCAGGATGCTGAGGTACGCGTCCTCGAGCGAACGCTCCTCGGCGGCCAGCGTTATGACGTGGACGCCCGCGTCGAGCAGCGCACGCAGCGCGGCGGGATTCATGGCGATCGGATCGTCGACCGCGAACCGGAGGGCGGTCAATCCATCTCGGGCGCTCGCGCTCTCGGCCGCGATGCCCGCGCGAGCCAGCGCGTCGCGCGCGGTCGTCGGATCTCCCGCGAACGACACGGTGTAGGTCGGCCGCCCGGCGGCGCGGATGTCGGCCGTCGCGCCGGTCCGCAGGACCTTGCCTTTGTAGAGAACGACGAGGCGGTCCGCGATGCGCTGCGCTTCGTCGAGATCGTGTGTCGTAAGCAGGATCGCGCGGTGGCGCGCGCGGAGCGAAATGATGAACGCGCGCAGCATCTGGGACATCTCGGGGTCGAGCGCGGTCCCGGGCTCGTCGAGCAGCAGGACCGGCGGATCGTGCACGAGAGCCCGGGCGATCGCGACCTTCTGGCGCATGCCGCGCGAGAACGTCGCGAGCTTGCGATTGAAGACGTCGTCGAGCCCGAGGAGCTTCGCGAGCTCCGCGGCCCGAACGTCCGGGTGCGCGACGTCGTAGAGCCGCGCAAAGAAGCCGAGATAGGCCCGCAGCGGCATTCGCTCGTAGAGCGATGGCTGATCGGTGACGAAGCCACACCGCGCGCGCACCGCGTTCGCGTTCTTTTGGACCGAAATACCGTCGACCAGGACCTCGCCCTGGCTAGGCGCGAGGATCCCGCCGATGATCCGGCTCGCGGTCGTCTTTCCTGCGCCGTTCGGGCCGAGGAGCGCGACGATCTCACCCGGGTGCACCTCGAACGACACGTCGTCGAGAGCCATGGTCCCGTCGAAGCGGCGCGTGAGGTGCCGCACGTCGATCACTCTTCGAGCATACGAGCGTTATGAGCTAGCTTTTGTCGAGGTGGACGTCGTTCTCTCGCTGCACGGGCGCGCGGCCACGGCGCTCGTCCTCTATTACACCGCGGTGGGTCTCTGGGGCCTCTTTCTCGGCATTCGTAACTCAGGCCCCAGCCCCGGCTTTCGTGGGGCCATCGCGATCGCGGTGATCGCGTCGGTCGTGCAGGGTGTGCTCGGGTTCGTGGTGCTCATCCTCGGGAACCCCCCGCGCGAGGCCCTGCACATCCTCTACGGCTTCGCGCTCGCGCTGGCCATGCCGCTTGCGGCATCGCTCGTCCGCGACCGCGCTCCGCGCGGCCAGTCCGTCGCGCTCGGCTTTGCGGCGCTTTTCACCGCGGGACTCGCGATCCGGGGCATCATCACGGCATGACCAACGACGTCGCGCCAGCGATCGACGAGCACCCGGACGCGTCACCGGCGGCGCTGCAGGCGCTGCGTGGCGACTTCCTGTACTTCAACGTCGCCGGCGCGGGTCCCACGTTCCCGGTCGCGCAGCGGTCCGCGGAGCGGTTCCGCACCTGGCTCAACGAGGTCGGCATGTTCGGACAGCTCGGCTACGCGGCCTACAACGCGGCTCTGGATGCGACCCGTGCGGATCTCGCCGCGGCGCTCGGCGATCCAGGGGGTGCAGCCCGTGTCGCGCTCGCGCAATCGGCGACCGATGGCCTGAACACGCTTGTCGCGGGTCTCGCGATCCCGCCGCGATCGCTGATCGTCACCACTCTCGAGGAGCACGGGAGCGCGCTCTATCCGCTGCGCCGGCGCGCCGAGCTAGGAGACGAGCTGCGCGAGCTCGGATGGCATGGCGACCCGGATCGCTTTCTCCAAGAGGTGCGCCGCGGGATGCGCGACGGTGCGCGGGCACTCGTCATATCGCTCGTCTCCTGCAAGACCGGCGACGTGCTGCCCGTCCGCGAGGCGTGCCGCCTCGCGCGGGACGCGGGCGCGATCTCGATCGTCGACGCGGCTCAGGCGCTCGGACAGCTGCGCGTCGACGTCCTGGACCTCGGGGCCGATGCGGTGGTGACGCTCGGTCACAAGTGGCTGCACGGACCGCTCGCGACCGGCGGATTCTGGGTTCGCGACCTCGCGCTCTTCGCTCCGACGCGGCTCGGATGGCGCTCGCGACTGGAGCTTCCGACCGGAAGCCGGGACTACAACCCGAACGCCACGCGATTCGAGACCGGGACCGTGGACGCCGCCGCTTTCGTGGGACTGCGCCAGACGCTCGTCGTCCATCGTCTGCTGGGCTCGTGGGTATCCGAGCGAGTTCGCGCGCTGCGACGCCGTTTGCTCGAGCGCGTCGCGGACCTGCCGTTCACGGTGCGATCGATGCCCGCGGCGCCGACCGGGATCGTCGTCGTCGAGCCGAAGGGCGGCGATGTCGCGGCGCTGGTACAACGGATGTGGGACGAGGAGCGCATCGTGGTGAAGCTCATCGACGAGCCCGGCATCGCGCAGGCGATCCGCCTTTCGTTCTGGGCCTTGCACAAGGAGAAGGACATCGATCGTCTCTCCGCCGCATTCGCGCGCACCCTGATGGTCGGCGTGCGCTGATGGCCGAGCTTGCCGGACACGTCGCGATCGTCACCGGAGCGGGCCGGGGACTTGGGCGCGCGGTCGCGGAGCGCCTCGCCGCGATGGGCGCCGCTGTTGTGCTCGCGTCGCGTAATGCGCCCGAGCTCGACGACGTCGCCAAGGCGATCAAACGCGCGGGTGGAAAGGCGCTCGCGCAGACGGCGGACATCGCCGACGAGCGTCAGGTCCAGGAGCTCGTCCTCGCGACCGAGCGTTGGGTCGGGCCGGCGACGATCCTCGTGAACAACGCGGGCATGGTCGACCCGATGGTCCCGCTCGCGCGCTCGAACGCCGCGCTTTGGCTCCGCAGCGTCGCGATCAACGTCGGCGGCACGTACCTCGCGACGCGCGCCGTCCTGCCGGGGATGCTCGACCGTGGGTACGGGCGCATCGTGACCATTTCGTCGGGTGCCGCGTCTCGTCCCTCCGCGGGATGGACCGCATACGCGGCGGGTAAGGCGGCCATCGTGATGATGACGCGCAGCCTCGCTCTCGAGCTCGAGGGCACGGGAGTCACGGCGAACGCGTTCAATCCCGGATACATGGACACGGACATGCAGGAGCGCATCCGCCGGACATCGACGTCGGATTTCCCGCGCAGCGACGAGTACCGCGCCGCGCAGCGCGAGGGGAAGCTGAAACATCCGAAGGAGCCCGCGCGGGCCGTCGCATATCTCGCGCTGCCCTCAACGGAGCGGAACGGCGAGGCGCTCGAGTGGTCGGACGAAGCGTTCCGCAAAGAGGCCGAGGGAAGAGTTCCGGGCTAGGAACGAAAGAGCCCGCGCCGCCTGCCGTCTTCTCTGAATTCAGTTCTCCCTCGCTCGTTGATGCGAACAAAGAAGCGGGTCGGTGCGTCTTGGATCGCGTCGTAGTCCCACACGCTGTTGTCGGACAGAACCCGAGCTACTCGCGCCGGTTCGACTGCCATACGAGGACCGAATTCGGCATCGTTTCCAGGTAGATAGATCATCTGCCGCTCAAAGAGGTTCACCCAGCCGCGGCCGAGCCAGTCGCTTAGCAGGCCTCTCGCTCGCTGGCTGCGTTCCTTGTCGGGTAAATCAGCCAACTCGTTGCGCGCGAGGCGATCGATCTCCCAGAGCCCGAGGTCGTCCTCGAGCAAGTCGAGCATGAGATTGTCAACAAACTCCTGCTCGGTCCTTCCGTCGCGATGCTCGCCCGCGTTAGCGCTCCTGCGACTTGTCCCCACGTGCTCCGACGGGTTTGAAGTTCTTTCGTTTATCGATCGCCGCGCGCAGCAGCTTGGCGGTGCCCTCGGGATCGGTCTGCGCCCGGCGCTCCAATTCAGATGCCGGTCGGCCGATGAGACCGCACGTCGCGCAGTCGCCGCGGCCGTCGAGGCGCGCGTGACAGTGCGAGCAGTGCACCTCGAAGGCGCCGTGCGGCTGAAAGAGCCCCATCACCTGGGCCTCGGCGATGAGCGTCCGCGCGTCGATCATCAGTACGCGAGCACCACGGACTTCTTCTCGAGGTAGCCGTCGAGTCCCTCGATGCCGTGCTCCTTGCCGAACCCGGACTGCTTGGTACCGCCGAACGGCAGCTGGTCATACGCGACCTGGATGTCGTTGATCCACGTGTACCCGGCCTCGAGGAGCTCGGCGGCCTTGCGCGCTTTTGCGAGGTCCTTCGTCCAGATCGACGACCCGAGACCGTAGGACCGTAGACGCTCGCGTTCGCCTTCGCGATCGCCTCGTCGAGGTCCTTCACGATGAAGATCGGCAGCGCCGGGCCAAAGACTTCCTCGGTCGACATGCGCGAGTCCTCGGGGACGTCGGAGAGCACCGTCGCCTCCATGTACCACCCCTTCTCGAACTCTTTGCCTTCGGGGCGCTTGCCGCCGGCGAGCACCTTAGCGCCGCGCTTCACCGCGTCGGCGACCTGCGACTCGACCACGGCCCGCTGCTTTTCGGTGTGCAGCGGTCCCATCTTCACGCCTTCCTTCATGCCGTCGCCGACGGGCCACTCCTTGCGCGCGCGGTCCGCGATCTTGGTCATGAACTCCTCCGCGATCTGCTCGAAGAGGTACACGCGCTTCACCGCGAGGCATGCCTGTCCGGCGTTGAAGAACCGTCCGATCGCCGTCGCGGCGGTCGCGCGGCGAATGTCCGCGTCGTCGCACACGATCATCGGGTCGCTGCCGCCGAGCTCGAGCGTGACCCGCGTCACATTGTCGGCCGCGAGCTTCATGATCCGCTTGCCCGTCTCGGTCTGTCCGGTGAACGCGATCTTGTTGACTTTCTTGTGCGACACGAGCGCGTCGCCGATCTCCGCACCGGGTCCGTGGACCGTGTTCAGCACGCCCGCGGGAATGCCGACCGAGTTGATGACCTCGATCGTCTTCTGTGTTGCGAGCGGCGTCGTCGACGCCGGCTTCAGCACGACGGTGCAGCCCGCCGCGAGGGCGGGACAGATCTTGTTCGCCATAAGCGTGAGCGGGAAGTTCCATGGTGTGATCGCGACGACGACGCCTACGGGGCGCCGCATCGTGAGGCCGAACTTGTTCTGGTCCTCGAGCGGCACGTAGTCGCCACGGAGCTTGTCCGCGAAGCCCGCGAAGAACTCGAGGTTCTCCGCGACTCTCGTCGCCTCGATGACGGCATGCGCGAGCGGCTTGCCCTGCTCGAGGGTCAGCAGCTTCGCGATCTCGGGTACCGCGGCCTTCACCTTCACCGCCGCGGCGTGCATGAAGGCGGCGCGCTTGGTGCCCGAGAGCGACGCCCACGCCGGGAGAGCTTTCGCGGCGGCCTCGACCGCCGCGTCGACCTCCGACGCGGAGCCCTTCGGGATCGTGTCCACGACCTCGTCGACGATGCCGGCCGCGAGTGCGTCCTGCGGGCCCATCGTCGTCCCGCGCAGCATTAAGTCGAGGGCCTTCTGCCGCCCGATGAGCCGGGGCAGCCGCTGCGTCCCGCCGGTCCCTGGGAGGAGGCCGAGTGTCACCTCCGGAAGGCCGATGCGATACGAGCCTTCCGCCGCTATCCGGAAGTCGCAGCAGAGCGCCATCTCGAGCCCGCCGCCGAGGCAATGTCCGTTGATCGCCGCGACGACGACCTTCGGTGTGCTCTCAAACTTGCCCGTGGCCTCGTTCGCGCAGACGACGAAGGCGTTTTGCTCGTCGAGACCGCTCCGCGCGAAAACGGAGACGTCGGCGCCGGCCGAGAAGAACTTTTCGCTGGCGCTGCGCAGAAGGATCGCCTTCACCGCATCGTCCCGGCGCGCCTCGTCGATCGCAGCGTCGAGCTCCTGCATGAACGCCTTGTCGTAGGAATTAGCGGGCGGCCGATCAAGCACGATGTGCCCAATGG
>VBGU01000220.1 GCA_005881085.1 Chloroflexota bacterium
CGCGACGAGCTGATGTTTCCCGCGATCGCGTCGGTGGTCCGCGAGGTCGACATCGCCGGCGGCCGGATCGTCGTCGTGCCGCAGGAGGTCCTTGGATGACCCCGCGCATCGACGTTCTCACGCTCTTTCCAAAAATGTTCGAGAGCCCGTTCGCCGAGAGCATTGTCGCCCGCGCGCGAGCGGCAGGCCAGATCGAGCTCGCGGTCCACGACATCCGCAAGTGGGCGACCGATCGGCACCACGTCGTTGACGATTCCCCGTACGGCGGGGGAGCCGGCATGGTGTTGAAGCCCGAACCGCTCAGCCGCGCGATCCGCGCGACGAAAGGAGAGCGTGGTCATGTTGTGCTCATGAGCGCGCAAGGCCCGCTCTTCGACCAGGCGGCGGCCCGGCGTCTCGCGGAGATCCCGCACCTGGTGATCGTGTGCGGGCACTACGAGGGCATCGACGAGCGCGTCATCGAAGGCGACGTCGACGAGGAGCTCTCCATCGGCGACTTCGTGTTGACCGGCGGCGAGCTCGCGGCGATGGTGGTGATCGACGCCGTCACGCGCCTCGTTCCCGACGTGATCGAGGCGGAGTCGCTCAGGCACGAGTCGCATACCGAGGGTCTCCTCGAGGGGCCGCACTACACCAGGCCGGTGGAGCACGAGGGTCGCCGCGTGCCCGCCGTGCTGCTCTCGGGCGATCACGCCGCGATCGAGCGGTGGCGTCGCGCCGAAGCCGTCCGTCGCACCGCCGAGCGGCGTCCCGATCTCATCGAACGGGCCGGCCTGACCCCGGCCGAGCGAGCGCGGCTGCCGCGCTCGCCGGTCCGGGAGCGAGTCTCCGACGCCGACCTCAAGGCGGCGTACGCCTCGGGCGTCGGGTCCTACCGGATCGCGGCGCGTTTCGGGATCTCGCCCGCCACCGTGCGCGCCCGGCTGCGGGCGGCGGGCGTTCGCCTACGGCCCCCGCGCAGCGGATTGCGCGGTCCCACGGTCGCCGAAGTCGCCAAGATGCGAGGCGCCGGTCTCACCGTTCGCGAGCTCGCGCGGCATTTCGGCGTCTCCCACGTGACGATCCTGGATCGACTGAAGAAGGCGAAGCGTTAACTGCTGCTAGAATCCCCTTACTTCGTGAGTGCCCTAACCATTCCTATGAATGACCTCTTGAACACGCTTGCCCGAGAGCAGCTGAAGGCCGATCTGCCCGAGATCCGGCCCGGAGACACCGTGCGCGTCAGCGTGCGAGTCGTCGAAGGGAACCGCGAGCGCCTTCAGAACTTCGAGGGCACGGTGCTCCGCGTGCGTAATGGCGGAGTCGACAAGCAGATCACCGTCCGCCGGATCGCGAGCGGCATCGGCGTCGAGCGCACGTTCATGGTCCACTCGCCGCGCGTCGAGAAGATCGAGCTCGTGCGTCACGGGCACGCCCGCCGCGCGGCTCTCTACTTCCTCCGCGACCGAGTGGGCAAAGCCGCCACTCTGCGCGAAAAGCGGCGATGACTTGACCGGCGCATAGCCGGTCCGCGAACCTAGTCTTCCGTGCCGTCTCTTAACAACGAGAAGCGCCTATGGGCGCAAGGGCTCCTGCGCGTGGTCGGCGTCGACGAAGTCGGCATGGCGGCGCTAGCGGGGCCGGTCGTCGCGGCGGCGTGCATGGTCACGCCGGACACGAAGCTCATCCGCAAGGTGAACGACTCCAAGGTCCTCACGCGTTTGCAGCGCGAGGGACTCCTCGATTCGATCCGCGGCCGCGTGGTGAAGATCGGCATCGGCGCGGCGTCGCTCGCGGAGATCCACCGCCTCAACATCTATCACGCGAGTCATGTGGCGATGCTCCGCGCGTTGCGCCAGATCGGCGAGTACGACTGGGTCCTCGTCGACGGCCGGCGAATCCTCGATCCGGCGTTCGCGCCCGGCAGGCACACCGAGATCGTGAGGGGCGACGCGAAATCGTTTTCGATCGCCGCCGCGTCGATCGTCGCGAAGGTGACACGGGACCGCCTCATGGCGAAACTTGCGATGAAGTACCCCGGCTACGGTTGGGAGCACAACTGCGGCTACCCGACCATCGATCACCGCAAGGCTTTGCGCGAGCTCGGCATCACGCCGTTCCACCGTCAGGACTTCGGAACGGTTCGCATGATGTTGTCCACCGAGAACCAGATCGCGCTCGAGCTCGAGCCTGCAGGAGTGTCACCGAGTTGACGTTCGCCGCGCAGAGTGCGTCGGCTAGATTTCGCGAGCCGTGAAGACCTCCCCGAAGACGACCGTGCGTCCTTCGACGCCCGCCGACTATCCCGCGCTCGTCGCGGTGGGCAAGGCGTCGTACCCCGATTACGGCGAAACGGTGGAGGAGTGGCGCCACTGGGACGAGACGTGGGACCACAGCAAGTACTTCAAGCTGCGGGTCGTCGCCGAGGATTCGGGGCGCGTCGTCGGGTATGGCCAGGTCAATCACATGCGCTGGGCGTTCGTCCCGACCAAGTACCGCGTGGACATCACCGTGCGGCCCGACCTCCGCGGCCGGGGTTACGGCACCGCGCTCTACGACGAGCTCGCGGCTGCGGTCACCCAGCGCGGCGGCCGAGCCCTCGCCTCTGCCGCGAAGGAATCGATGACCGACGGCGTCCGCTTCCTGACGAAGCGCGGCTTCCGCGAGGTCAAGCGCGACTGGGAGTCCCGCCTGTTCGTGGAGGGGTTCGACTTCGCGCGCTTTGGCGCAGCTGCCGAGCGCGTCGCCAAGCAGGGCATCCGCACGGCGACGCTCGCCGACGAGATGCAGCGCGACGCGGCCGCCCTCCAGAAAGCATTCGAGCTGAACGAGGACTGCCGGATGGACATCCCGAGCGTCGACCCGCCGACGCGTCACACCTTCGACGAGTTTCGCCGTGACGACATCGACGCGCCCAATGCGCTCCTCGACGCGTTCTTCATCGCGATCGACAAAGACGGCCGATACCTCGGCGTGTCGAACATGTTCCGGTCGCTCGACGACCCCTCGTTCCTGTGGCAGGGCATCACCGGGGTCCGCCGCGATGCCCGCGGTAAGGGCATCGCCATGGCGCTCAAGCTGCGGACGGTCCGCTTCGCGATCGACAAGGGCATCGAGCACATCAAGACGTGGAACGACGTCCATAACAAGCCGATGCTCGCGATCAACGAGGCGCTGGGCTTCGCCAGGCAGCCGGCGTGGATTTCGTACGAGAAGGACCTCTAGCGCGTTAACGCAGCGATGACGCGAACTCTGCGGGCGGCGGTCCTTGCGCCGCTCCTGCTGGCCTCGCTCCTCGCCCGGCCCGCCTCGGCCGCGCCTGGGTTTCATGCCGCGTGGGTTGACCAGTCGCCCTGGCCGACGCTTCGCCCGGGCGGGACCGTCTCGTACACGCTGCATTTCCGCAACACCGGGACCGAGACCTGGCAGCGGGGGGTCGCCGGCCGTCAGGTGAATCTCGGCGTCAGCGGCGACTCCACCGGACCGGCCGACGTGGGCATGGCGGTCGGATGGCTCAGTACGAACCGGGTCGCCACGACAAGCGAGACGAGCGTCGCGGCGAACGCGATCGCGACGTTCACGTTCACGCTGCGCGCGCCGTCGACGCCGGGCACGTACCGCCTGCCGCTCCATCCGGTGCTCGAGGGCGTGCAGCACCTCGAGGACGAGGGCGTCTTTGTTCTCGTGGTCAGCGACCCCGGCTTCCACAGCGCGTGGGTGAGCCAGTCGCCGTACCCGACGTTGCAGCCTGGTCAGGTGAGCACGCCGCTCACGATCGTTTTCCGCAACACCGGCACCCAGACGTGGACGAAGGGCGTGCTCGGACAGGAGGCGCGTCTCGGGATCAATCAGGACGACGCGCAGTGGGCGCCGCTCGGCGTGAACTGGCTATCGGCGAATCGCGTAGCCGCGCAGATAGAAACGAGTGTGCCGACCGGCGCGAACGCGACGTTCACCTTCCAGGTGCGCGCGCCGCAGATCGCAGGCACGTACTCGTTGCACCTGCGTCCCGTGATCGACGGCACCGCATGGATGGAGGATCAGGGCGTTTTCCTGGTGATCACGGTGCCACTGCCCCCCGGCAGCGTTCCGCGGCTTACCGCCACGGTCGTGCGATCCGGGCTCGCGATCCCGTGGGACCTGGCGTTCGCGCCGGACGGGCGCATGTTCGTGACCGAGCGCGTCGGCAACATCCTCATCTACGCCAGTGCCGCGCCGAACGCGGGGCAGCTCGCGAACGTCTTCCCGGTTGCGAATATCAACGCGTCGGGCGAGTCGGGCCTCATGAGCATCGAGCTCGACCCGGCTTTCGCGACCAACAATCTCCTCTATGTCTGCGTGTCGGT
>VBGU01000229.1 GCA_005881085.1 Chloroflexota bacterium
GATCCCCGCCCGCTCCCGCCGCCGCCGTGCATCACGGCTCGCCACCGATCCCGCCGAGTCGCGGCCGCATGCCGAGCGGCGGCCCTTCCTCGGACTCTGCCTTCAGGCGCTTGGAGTGCTCCTCGCGCTCCTCATCGACCTCGAGCTCCTCTTCGAGGAGCTGCCGGCGGTACATCTGCGCGTAGAGGCCGCCGTGTTCCAGAAGATCGCGGTGGGATCCGCGCTCGACGATGCGTCCGTCGTCGAGGACGAGGATCTCGTCGGCATCCTTCACCGTCGAGATGCGATGCGCGACGACGATGCTCGTTCGTTCGCGCATGACGCCGCGCATGCGGCGGAGTATTTCCGCCTCGGTGTACGTGTCCACGGCCGATAGGGCGTCGTCGAGGATGCGACCGCGCGAGCGATGGCCGCGCGCTGCTTCTGGCCACCCGACAGGGTGACGCCGCGCTCGCCGATCATGGTGTCGTACCGCGCCGGGAAGTCCTCCACGTCCTTGTTCAGCTGCGAGACGTCTCCGGCCCAGTCGAGCTGCGGATCCGTGAGCTTCTCGTCGAGACCGAAGCCCACGTTCTCGCGCAGCGGGACGGAGAAGAGGAAGGTCTCCTGCGGGACGTAGCCGACGGCACGACGGAGCTGCTCGAGCGGGCGCCGCCTGATGTCGATGCCGTCGATCAGCACTTCGCCCTGCTGCACATCGAAGAGCCGCGGGATCAGGTTGACGACCGTCGACTTGCCGGAGCCGGTCGGCCCGACGATCGCGAGCGAGCCTCCTGCCGGCACCTTGAATGACACGTCGTGCAGCTCGATGGTCTGGCCGTACGCGAACGAGACGCCCCGGAACTCGACTTCCCCCCTGATCGGCGCCGTGACCGGATCGATCGGGTCCGTGATCTTCGGCACTGCGTTGAAGATCTCCTGCAGCCGGCCGAGCGATGCCCACCCCGCCTGGAACATGTTTGAGATCCAGCCGATGTTGATCATCGGCATCTGCAGCAGGTAGAGGTACGCGACGAATTGCACGAGCGCGCCGATGGAGAGCTCCCCCCGGATCGCGTCCTGGCCGCCGACGTACAGGACGGAGAGGACGGCGATCCCCAGGATGAAGCTGATCGATGGCCAGATGAGCCCCTGCATCGCGCTGAGCGCGACCGCGCGGCGGAAATACTCGTGGTTGACGGCGGCGAAGTCCTTCGTCTCGGCGGCCTCCTGCGAGAACGCCTTCACCACGCGGATGCCCGAGAAGTTCTCCTGTGCCTTGGTCGACATGTCGCCGAACTGCGACTGAAGACGCTCGAAGCGCAGGTGGACGGTCCGCCCGATGTACCAGAAGGTCAGGGAGGCGAGCGGCATCAGGATCAAAGCGATGATCGTGAGCTTGAGCGACACGGAGATCATCGACAGAACGGAGAACGTGAACACCATGACCGTGAAGGATCCCTGCATGATCCCTGGGCCCATCATCTGGCGGACCCAGGTGAGGTCGTTGGTCATACGCGCCATCAGGTCGCCGATCCGTTGATGCTGGAAGTACGCCAGATGCATGCGCTGGAGATGGGCGAACAGATCGTTGCGCATGCTGTACTCGGCCTTTCGGGAGGCGTCGAGCATCACGTAGCGCGCGCCCGCGCGAAGCACGGCCTCGAGGCCCGCGAAGAGAACGATCAGCAACGCGAGATGCAGGACGTCGTCGAACTTCGCCTGCGCGCTCTGCAGCGAGTCGATGATCTCGCCGATAAAGCGCGGCGGAACGACGGCCGCGAGCGAGCTGCCCGCGGCGAGACAGACGCCCACCGCGAGTTGAAGGCGATGGCTGCCGAGGTAGTGGAAGAAGGTCGCGCGAGACGAGGTCACTCGCTAACGAGTTTAGCTTTTCGTCTCCGCATCTCGCGTGTCGATTTGCCACCGATCCACGCGATGGCGACGATGACCGCGAATCCGACGAACACCGGGGCCACCCCCCAGAGGTCCGCGATCGGGCCGACGATGATGAGCGGGACCAGGCTGAAGATCGAGACGAGCATGTTGAGGAAGCCGAACACCCGGCCGCGGATCTCATCCGGCAGCTCCTCCTGCAGGAGGGTCATCGACGGGACGGTGATCAGGGCGTAGGAGAGGCCGAAGACGAATGCGGTGGCGGCGATGACGGCGACGAACACCGGGAACGCCGCACCGAGCCCGGGAGAGCCGGCGCGTGAGAACATGTCCGTCAACGGCCGAGCCGCCGCGAGGGCCGCGCCGCGGCGAGGAACAGGAGCGCCGACGCGGCGACGATCAGCCCGGTGCCGATGGCGTTCGGTCGCGGCCAGCGGCGGCCAAGCGCGTTCAGGAACCCGAGCCCGGCGATCACACCGACCCCCGCCGGTCCCACGATGATCACCACATTCCGCTCCCCCACTCGCAGGACTTCGCGGACGAATCCCGGAGCGAGGGCCCCGGCGACCGCGACCAGCGTGTAGGTCAGCGCGATGTAGATCAGCGACCAGGTGACGATCGGCGCCTGACGCAGGTAGTGGAACGCCTCGGTGATTCCGGTAGCGGTCTGCGCCACGGCCATCTCCGCGACGCGGCGCGAGAGGTGCTCGGTAGCTGGAGGCGCCTTCGGAAGCGTGACGCACATGATCGATGCCGCGGCGAACATGAACGCGATGACCACCCAGAGGATCTCGTACCCGAACAGGCTCACGACGATCGGCGCGAGGATGATGAATCCGACCAGGAATGCGCCGTTGAACGTGAACGTGAACAAAGAGTTCGCGGCCATCAGGTAGCGCTTTCCGACGATCTTGGGCAGGAGCGCAGCCTCCGCGGGAACGAAGAAGATCGTCACCGTGGCGACGAGGAAGTTCACCAGATAGACGACGGTGAGACTCGTGCCGAAGAGCAGCAGCGGCACGACGGCCGCCGCGCGAAGGGCGTTGGTGATGATGAGGACCAGCCGGCGATCGCTGCGGTCGACGATGACGCCGCCCGCGATCCCGAAGAGGATCGCTGGGAGGACCGCGAGCAGGATGAGGACCGACGACGAGGTGTTCGAGTGCGTGATCTCGGCGACGAGGATGATGAGGGCGCTCGTCACCGCGTTGGCGGCGACCTGGGACAGGATCTGCGCCCCCCAGATCGCGAGGAACGCACGGTTACGCAGGAGGCCGCGGTCCGCGGCGGCCATGCCGGTCTCGATCACGCGCTCCTAGTCGGCCGGGGCGAGCGGCCCGCGCTCGGCGAACCGCTTCATGTCCTTCTCGAGATCGCGCCGCGCGACGAGGACGCGCCGCCCGCACGTGCCGCAGCGAAGACCGATATCGGCACCGAGCCGTACGACACGCCAGGTGTCACCGCCGCACGGGTGCTGCTTCCTCAAAACAACGACGTCATCGAGAAAGAACGGCACTGGGCCCTTCGCGCGCGTCTGCGTCATGGCCGCGAAGTCTAGTCGGCGCTCGGGCTCATCTGGCCACGGCGACCTGCGCCGGAAGGTCCAAAACGGTCTCTTTGGTGACCGCGAAACGGGTCGTCCGGTAGATGAGCTCGAACTGACCGATGATGCCGCCCGTCCGCGTCATCGCGACGTACACAACATCGGGCGAACCGATCGCTCGGACCATCCACGGTCCGCGAAGCGGCCGACCATCGACCGCGATGGAATTAGCCGCCGTCCCGGTGAAGTAGCTCTTCGGGCCGACGCGCATGTCGTTCACCGCGATCGCCTCGGCGCCGGCGTTGCGCAGCTCGTTCACGAGGTCCGAGAGCGCGCGCTCGTCGAACGCGCCCTCGATGCGGATCGCGATGCCCGGACCCGCGACCGCGCTTTGTGCGCTGAACACGCGCAGCTGCGCGACCTGACGTTCGGCCTCGGTCAGCGTGCCCTTACCGCTCGAGACCGAATCCTGCGCGTCGGAGACGTCGCGCCGCACGTCGAAGATCTCATTGCGAAGCTCGTTGTTGGTCTCCGAGAGATTCGCGATCAGCGTCGTCAGCGCCGAGGGCGTCTCGAGATTGAGGCTCCGGGAGAAGACGTCCTGCGATCGCACCTGGGTCACCGCGGCGAATCCGAGGAAGAGCGCGATGACCGATGCCCAGATCGCGCCGCGGTTAGTGCGCATCAGTGGGGCTCGGCGTAGCGGACGTTGAGGGCGCCGCTGTACGCAGGCACGTGGACCGCGCTCGCGCGACTCACGCGGAAGCCGAGACCCTGGACGTCGCGGCGCTGCTTGATGTCCTGCAGCTGATTCGGATCGTCGAAGGCGCCGAGGAGCGCGTTCTGCGGTCCGATGGCGGCGATGTTGAAGGGCGGGGACATAAGTGTCCCGTTCACCATGATCGTCGAGCCAACGCAGTAGACGCTCGAGGAGTTGACGACCCGCTCGTCGTTGACGGCGATCGCCTCCGCACCGCCCTTCCACGCGGTGTTGATGATGTCGGTGAGATCGGTCGCGTGACAGATCGATTTGTCGACGTCGCGCGCCGAGACGCTCACGTTCCGCGCGTCGTCCAGTTGCACGACGACGCCATCGCCGCTCTCCGGCGTGAGCCCGGCGCTGGCCTTGAGCTGGTCGAGCCGGGTCTGGAGCTCCTTTGCGGCACCGCTCTGCGACGACGCGTTCCGTTGGATCTCGTCGAGGCGCGCCCGGAGCTGCGCGAGCTGCGTCTTTAGGTCGTTCTGCTCGTTCTGGAGCGCGTTCGCTGCATCGATGAGCGGGGCGTTATAGCGGACGGAGAGCTCGCTGCGCTCCGCCTGTGTGCGCCACTGAAGGGTGACGAGCAAACCGAAAAGGACGGCCGGAACGAGAAGGACGAGGGAGTGCGAGAGCCGCCGTTTTTGCGGAGCGGGAGGAGCGGTCACTCGTCAAAGTGTCCCATGCCGCGCGACGGATTTGGCGTGTTTCTAGGGGCTGGGGAGAATCGAACTCCCGACGCCGGCCTTAGGACGGCCGCGCTCTATCCACTGAGCTACAGCCCCGCGACGGGGAGAGCGTAATGACGGCCAAGCGGGGAATCCAGGGATGACTTGTCGGGGCGGAGAGACTTGAACTCTCGACCTCAGCGTCCCGAACGCTGCGCGCTACCAAGCTGCGCTACGCCCCGATGATGAGTCACTGAGTGTAGCCGCCGGCTCACGAGAACACGAGGTATCGCAGCCAGATGTCGACCGTTGCGACGACCATGGTCGCGAACGTAGCCGGCACGCCGTAGCGCAGATACGAGGTGAATGTGATGGGGTAGCCCCGCGCCTCGCTCATGCTCGCCACGACCACGTTCGCCGATGCGCCGACCACCGTCGCGTTTCCACCCAGATTCGCGCCGAGGGCCAATGCCCAGATCAGAGGCTCCACGTTGACCGTCTGGCCGAGCTCCTGAACGAGCGGGACCATGGTGATGGTGTACGGGATGTTGTCGACGATCGCCGAGATGAGCCCGCTCATCCACAGCACGACGAGCGCGGCCACATCGGTGCGACCCCCGGTGAACGCGAGCACGGCGTGGGCTAGGTCGCTGATGATGCCGGTCTTCACCACGCCGCCGACGACGATGAACAGACCGACGAAAAAGAACAGCGTGGGCCACTCGACGGTCTTGAGGATCTCATGCACGTCCTCGCGCGCGACGATCATGAGAACGACGGCTCCGGTCAGCGCGATGGTCGCTCCCTCGAGCCCGAAAAGTCGACTGAGCAAGAAACCGAGGATGGTAAATCCGAGGACCACAGCCGAGATGCGCATGAGGCGCGGGTCGGCGATCCGCCGCTCCTCGTCGACGAGCCGCCGGATGTCGGCGGCGTCGAGCACTGTCGTCGCAGCGCGAAGCTCGGCGCCGAACAGCCAGCGCGCGAGGACGAGATAGACCGCCAGTGCGACCGCCGCCGCTGGCGCGAGATTGACGAGGAAGTCATTGAAGTCCTTCCCCATCTGGCTCCCGATGATGATGTTTGGGGGGTCTCCGATGAGCGTGGCGGTCCCGCCGATATTCGACGCGATCACCTGCGAGATGAGAAAGGGAACCGGCGAGATCTCGAGACGCTGAGCGATGAAGAAGACGACCGGAGTGAGCAGCACCACCGTCGTGACGTTGTCGAGGAACGCGCTCACCACGGCGGTGACGAGCGACGTCAACACCAGCAACGCGTATGGCCGGCCTC
>VBGU01000411.1:0-585 GCA_005881085.1 Chloroflexota bacterium
CCTCGGCGGCGAGCTCATCGCCGATCATCGTGCGGACCGCGACGCGCGCGAAGCCGCGTCGCATTTTCTCGAATGTGGCTTCGAATCGCGCGGTGTCCCCCGGCTTGACCATGCGTTTGAAGCGCATCTCCTCGATGCCTGCAAAGAGGCCGAGACCATCGCGGTAGTCGGGATGTGCCATGGCGGCGACGGTTGCGACTTGAGCCATGCTCTCCACGAGGATCACGCCAGGGACGATCGGGTTACCCGGGAAGTGCCCCGCTTGGTACCACTCCTTGCCGGTGAACGTGTGCTCTCCCACCGCGCGGACGCCCGGCTCGAGCTCAGTGACGCGGTCGATCAATAGGAATGGGTCACGGTGCGGGATGAGTGCTTCGATTGCGGCTTTGTCGAGGGTGGGCACCGCGAGGGAGTCTAGATAAAGAAAAGGACCACCTCTCGGTGGTCCCTTTCACGTTCAGCGAGACACGCGACTTACGGAGTGAGCTTGCTGATGCGGGTCGACCAGTTGCCTACCGCGGCACGCGTTCCGGCTGCTCCGGGAGAGCCGGCGCAGGTGCCGAGCTTGTTGTCGCCAGTAGAGGC
>VBGU01000411.1:634-1055 GCA_005881085.1 Chloroflexota bacterium
TTCCCGTCGACCGCGGCCGCGCCGTAGTCGCCCCAACGGGTGCGGGGCGGGTTCCCGACCTGTGACTTGTAGCTCGTGAATCCATCGTCAGGCGCGGCCCCGGCGGCGATGACGTGGACGTCGCCGACGCCGACCTTCGCGTCGATGGCCGCGTATGCGGCGCTGGGATTGTCGTTGTCGCCTGAGAGAGTGAGCGCGATAACACCGCGCCCGCTTGCGGTGACGCCAATCGCGGGATACGTGAGATCTGTCTTCTCAATGCCGAAGATCCCCTGAAGCGCGACCGTGGCCGAGAGCGACCCGCTGGAAACGTCCGGCTTGACGACGTACCAAGCGACGCCGGCCCGGTTCTCGCCACCGACGGTGACGGCGGTGTCGAGGGCGCCCCAGATCTTGCCGTTCGCGTACATGACCTGCTGCA
>VBGU01000411.1:1396-2321 GCA_005881085.1 Chloroflexota bacterium
GGCGTTCGAGCTGAGGAAGTACTCGGTGCCACCGGCGTTCGAATCGAACGACGACGTACCAGGCGACTGCGCGGGCCACACAGTGAACCCGGGCTGCGTCGAGCCCGCGTCGCTGGGCACGTTGACCGCGCCAAAGGTGTTGATATGCACCATCCGAAGCGTCGTCGCGCCGGCGACGAGCTGTGCCTTAGAGAAGGCGTAGATCTGCGCACCGGCGAACTCCGAGATCTGCGCGGTCCATGGATAGGCGTTCGTCGTGACGTAGAAGCCGTTTGCGTCCGCGCCGATGTGCGGGTAATCCCCCAAGCACGGGCACGGCTGAGTGGGGTTCGTCCCGTCGTTCGTGGCGCCCACCCGATAGATGTTCCACTGACCCGTCGCTGGGTTAGACGTCTTGCTGACCGCGATGTCGAGATGATTCTCGAGGGTGAGCTGACCGTTCGGACGACTCTCGAGCGTCAGCGCGACCAGGAAGAACCGCTGCGTCTGCGCGTCGTAGTAGCAGCTCGGGTCGGTCACGAATTGTCCAAAAGGTCCGCTCGGTCGAGTGATCGCCGGCGGGTACCCGAAGAACGAGTTGAGGTCGACGGCGTGGTTCACGTCGGTCGGAAAGCCAGAGACAATGTTCGTGCTTGTGTTGTCCGGCAGGACCGACGTGCCCGACGAGTTGAATACGTTGACGACGTCGTTGACGGCTTCGACGACGTAGCCGTTGCCGACGCAGAGCCCCTGGTCCGGCGGCTCGACCGTGAACTGATTACCGCGACGTGCGTAGCGCTGCTGGAACAAGTTGAGGCCTTCGAAGCTCGTGTTGACCTCTGGATTCGACTTCGCCTTTGTCGCGGTCGCGGCCGATGTTCCGTTACCACTCGCCCGCGAGGTCGAGCCTGGGATGACCCCGTTGAAGTCGGGGATCTCGGGCGCA
>VBGU01000411.1:2356-2674 GCA_005881085.1 Chloroflexota bacterium
TGACGAGCGATCCCGTCCCTGCAAGTGCGATCTCACGTGTCACACCAGAACCCGCGATCGCGGGCGTCGCGGCGGATGTCGCGATGAGCGAAACGAGCAACGTAAGGGCAGCGAGATACGCAACGAATCTTGGCTTCAAGGACCCTTCCCTCCTACTGATGCGCCTTAGACGAGGAGGAAATTCGCTGCAGAACGCCCAGCCTTCCCCCCAAGCCCGCGAGCGTCAGTCAGAGTCGTCAAGGCTGGTTGGGTTGTCAAGCGAAGGAGCGACCATGTCGTTGCTCGTCCGCCGAGCGCGAGGATGAGTTTTGTCGCGAA
>VBGU01000230.1 GCA_005881085.1 Chloroflexota bacterium
CCTTCTGCTTCGGTCCGCCAGGGGGATCATTCGGCAGCTTCTGCCAGACGAACAGCTTGTAGTGGCCCGGCGGAAGCGACATTGCCGTCGCCTTCGGGTCGCGCCATTCGCCGTTCGCGTCGGCGGGACCCCATGTTCCGTTGTACGTGCCCCCGCCGGTGGGCGGCCAGCCTTCGATGCGCCAGGTGCCGCTGGCTCCTCCATCGAAGTTGAAGCCGTGGATGTGGAACGTGCAAACGTGCGGGTCGTTGGCCTGTTCGGGGCTGTTCTCGCCGGCACCCTCATGGATCTTCACATCGCCGTTGTTCCCAGGTGGCTCCGCGTATGCGGGACTCACCGCGAGGAACAGGAGGGCTAGCGCCGCAATGAGCCCCAGTACGCCTGTTGATCTCCGCATTGGGATGGGCCTCCTTCATCTGGTGGCGGGACCACGCCCGCTCAACGGCATGGCAAGCGAGCACACCGTTTTCCAAGCAAAGGCGCCATTCGCAACGGGCGCCCCACGCGCAAAACTCGTTTCAGCAACGGAGGTGTATGGATCTGGTAAGCGCGTTTTTGTTAGGCGGTCAGCGTCACTCTTTCGCGAACATCACGCGGAGGGATCGTTACCTGCGGACCTTGAGCCCTTTCGGCCACGCGTAGAGCTCCTCGGTCCCGAGCGACTCAAGGACCGTCTGAAATGCGACCGCCGTCTCGAGCGCGGAGCCCGGCCGCCGGGCGGGATCGCGTGCCAGGCACGTCATGACAACACGCTCGAGCAGTTGGGGAAGATCGATGATCTCGTGAAGAGGTTGTGGGTCCTCGACGAGCTGAGGATAGGCTTCCGCCTTGTCGATCGCGGCCTCATCGCCATCAGTGAATGGGCGCATCCCGCTCAATGCCTCGTAGAGCGTTGCCCCAAAACCGAAGAGGTCACTTTGCGGTGTGACTTCTCCGTGCATGAACTGCTCCGGTGGCATGTACGCGGCCGTCCCCATCGTGTGTCGGAGCTTCACGGGGCCGGAGTACGGCTGCGCCAGTGAGAAATCGAGGAGCCGCGGTGGGTCTCCCATCGTAACGTTGTCGGGTTTCACGTCGAGATGCAGAACGTGATTTGAGTGCATGTACTGGAGCGCGGAAAGCATCCGGATCCCGAGAAGACAGGCTTCTGGGATGCTGACCTCGCCGATGCTCTCGAGATGGGCGGCGACAGTCTGAGCCGTGACGTACTCGAGAACCATGTATGGCCGAGGGGGCGCGGCGGTCCATCTGAGGAGCCGGACGAGGTTCGGATGTTGGAGACGTGATGCGATCCCCACCTCACGCTCGAAACCATCCATTACGCGGTCCTCGTGCACCCGGTGAGGCCGCATGACCTTCACCGCGACCTGGCAGAAAAGCTCGCGGTCCCACGCGCGGAAGACCTCGTAGCGCGAGCCCCCACCGATCATCCCGATCACGACCAGCGATCGGTCGATCTCGTGACCGGTGGAAAGTTCCCAGCTTTCTTTGGGGGACTTGGGCGTCGCGATTACTTGTGCCACTCGCTCACTCTCCGACCGACCGACGGGTGCACGACCTGTGCCTCCACATAAGAAAGAGGGCTCCCGGTGCGGGAGCCCTCCTCGTTGAGCGTGAGGTGGTTGCTACTTCCGTGACTTAGTCGGCTGGCGAACGAGGAACGCACCTAGCGCCATCAATGCCGCACCAAGTCCGAGAAGCCCACTTGTGTCGCCGGTGTTCGTGGACGGAAGGTTCTGGACGCCCGCGACCGCGGAGCCGCTTTGCGGCCCTGTTTGCGGGCTCGACTGAACTCCTGCCACCGCTGTTGGGGTGGTCGCTGCCCCACTCGTCGTGCCGGTTGTTGGTGCCGTTTGCACCGAAGCCACCACGCCGTTCGGACCGAACCCTGGGGCCCACGTTATCGGGCCCGCTGGGATCACGGTCACGGTGGTTGCGGTCGTCCCGGTGTTCACAGGCGGAGTCTGAGTCTGCGGCTGTGGCGCAACAGGAGTGTTGGCCACAATCGCCGCGTGGAGCTCGGCGTTCGCCGTGACCTCGGCCGCTGCCTTCGCGTTTAGGTTTGCGGCCGCCTGCAACGCTGCCGCGATAGCGGCCTCGATCTCGGCTTCGGTGCCCGAGTGAAGTGCGGCGTTCAGCTTGTCAAGCGCCTTATTCGCCTCTTTGATCAGCCCCGTGAGCTCTCCCTGGAAAGTGTTGGCCGTTGTCAGAGCTGCGTTCAGGGCATTGACCTGCTCGTTGCTGAGGGTGCCGGAGACGACAAGGTTGTGAGCGGCTGTGATCGTCAGGCCGAGCTGTCCACTGGCGCTCGTACCGGTGTCGATCGCCCCGGTGATGACGGTGGTGTCGCCCTCATGGCTGGTTCCACCGGTCGAGACGGTCTTCGAACCTGTGCCGGTGCCGGACTTGCTCGCCGCCTTGCTGGCGGGGTTTGTACCGCTCGCCGATCCGTTGGCGGCGCTGTGCGAGCCGCTTCCGTTCGTGTTGTTGGTGTTGCTCGCGGCCTTGCTCGCCGAGTTGGTGCCACTCGCCGACCCGTTGGCGGCGCTGTGCGAGCCCGTGCCGTTGGTGTTGTTGGTGTTGCTGGCCGCCTTGCTCGCGGAGTTGGTACCGCTCGCCGATCCGTTGGCGGCGCTGTGCGAGCCGGTTCCGTTCGTGTTGTTCGTCTTGCTGGCTGCCTTGCTCGCGGAGTTGGTACCGCTCGCGGAACCCTTGCCTTTGCTCTTCGAACCGGTGCCGGACTTCGAGCCACCGTTCTTTGTCTTCGAGCCCGTCTGGTTGGTGTTCATGTCTTGACCAGACTGGGGAGTGTTGCCGCCATTAGAAGCATGTGAACCGTTGGATCCACCGATGTTCGCGTCGGCGTTTGCCTTCGCTTCCGCCTTCGCTTCAGCTTTCGCCTTCGCCGCGGCGTCTGCATCTGCCTCTGCCTTCGCCTTTGCGTCGGCCTTCGCGTTAGCGTCGGCGTTTGCCTTGGCGGCTGCGTCGGCCTTGGCTTTCGCGTCGGCGTCGGCCTTCGCCTTCGCGGCTGCGTTCGCCTTCAGATCCGCGTCGGCCTTTGCCTTAACCGCAGCGTCGGCCTTCGCTTTCGCGTCCGCGTCGGCCTTTGCCTTGGCAGCCGCGTCGGCGTTGGCTTTCGCGTCAGCATCTGCTTTGGCCTTCGCGGCAGCATCGGCCTTTGCCTTGGCATCGGCCTTCGCTTTCGCATCGCCATGGTCTTTCGCGTTGTTCTTTCCACCCGACTCGGCCATTTGAGCCGTATCGATCTGCCCGTAATACGCATTCGCCATCTCGACGCGCGCGAAAACAACGACGATCGCGAACGCCGAGATGAGAACGAGCTTGAGTGGTCGCATTCTTCAGCCTCCCGTTACTTTTGGGCCCGGTTGTTCGGGCTTCTCGCAACGGAGCCGTCAGGGAGCAGGCCTCACTCCATTGGTCTTGTCCCTTGGTAACGGCCAGGCCACGCTTCGGGTGTGAGTCCGTAACGCGAGGCGGAGGAGTTAGCGGCGGGTAAACAAGGCCGCCGACCGTGACGACCAGTCGGCGATGCGTGAAACAGCTTTGTTGAGATTCGCCAACGAGTTCGCATACGACAGCCGCAGGTAACCCTCGCCTGCCGCGCCGAAGCACGTCCCCGCGAGCGTCGCGACCCCGGCCTCCTCGAGGAGTCGGTCGGCCACTTCGGCGCTCGACCGCAGCCCCAGGCCGCGCACGTTCGGGAAGACGTAGAACGCACCCTGCGGTGCACGGCATGTGATGCCGGGCACCGCGTTGAGTCCGTTCACGACCGCGTCCCGGCGGCGCCGGAACTCCGCGATCATCCGATCCACCTCAGGTGGGCGCGACGAGAGCGCGACCGTTCCGGCCCGCTGCACGAATGTCGCGGTGCAGGACACCGAGTTCGTTACGAGCTTCGTGACCGGCTCGACGAGCGCGCGCGGAAACACGCCGTACCCGAGACGCCATCCGGTCATCGCGAACGTCTTGCTGAATCCATCGAGCAGGATGGTGCGCTCAGCCATGCCCTCCTCGACCGCGATAGAGCGGTGCTCGCCGTCGTACACGAGCTCGCCGTAGATCTCGTCCGCAAGGACCCAGAGATCGCGCTCGCGCGCGATGGCCGCGATGTCGCGGACCGCGTCACGCGAGAGCACGCCACCAGTCGGGTTATTGGGACTGTTGAGGACGAGCACCTTGGTCCGCGGAGTCACGAGCCG
>VBGU01000044.1 GCA_005881085.1 Chloroflexota bacterium
GCACGCTCGATCCTTCGAAATACGTGATCTCGGCCGCCGCACCGGTCCCCGTGCGGATCGTGTCGCCGGCGTTGAGGACATCGCCGTCGCGTGCTGGCGTGAAGTCAGCGCCGCGATGGCTGATGAGGACCGCACCGTCGACGACGGTGAGCGTGCTGATCGAAACGAGCGCGTCGGCCTCGGGAGCGAGGACCGCACTCGACCCGACCCCGAGCGCAAGCGCAACGATGAGCACGACCGCCGCGAGGTTCCGCGAACGTGACAGCGCCACGTTAGCCTCCCCAACTGGCGTTCAACCAAGTGGCTGAACGTTCGTCACCCGCGGGAACTAACGCCTGTTGTCCGAGTCCGTTCGGTCAGCCGAGTAGCAACGACCGCGCGCGGTCGGTGATGTGCGCGCGTAATGCTGTCGCCCGGCGGACCAAATGAGACCGCCGCCGACCTAATCGCGCGGTGGCGAATATTCCGAGAGGGCCACAAGGAACGGACGTGTACGCCCAGGTTGCACCGTCAATGGCTCGCGAAGACCGGCTTTCGCGAATACCGGAACACGAAGACCGTGGAGTCGCTGAGTGGTGCGTGCCCACTCCGTACCGCAGACCGGACAGACGAACAGGCCCTCGGCCATTCTCTCGCCATGCGCAAGGAGAATCTTCGCGCAGCATCGTTCGACGTTCGGTTCGTGTCCGTCCGCGGCCGCAAGGTATGGAAACTCAGCATTCGGTCCGGACCGCGCGCGGCGCACGAATGACCTCCCGTCACCGCGGAGGTAACCGTCCGCCTCGGTCTTCTTCCACTCGGTCGCGCACTCCGGACAACGGAACTCCCGTCCCGAGCGATAAAAGCCGCCCCACTCGATGATCCAGTCCTCGCAGCAATCGGCCAGGATCGTGCGTTCGTCACCCATCGGTCATCGCTCTCCTCCGAGGAGCCAGCACAGGAGAGCCTTCTCAGTGTGCAAGCGGTTCTCCGCCTGATCGAACACCGCGCTCTGGGGACCGTCGATCACCTCGTCGGTGATCTCCTCGCCCCGGTGCGCCGGAAGGTCGTGCAGGACGATCGCGTCAGGTTTCGCGCGCGCGAGAAGCGGCGCGTTGAGCTGGAACCCCTGGAACGCGCGACGGCGACGCTCGTACTCCTGTTCCTGACCCATGCTCGTCCAAACATCCGTGTACACCACGTCGGCGCCGGTCACCGCCGCGACCGGATCGTTCCCGATCGTGATCTGCGCTCCGCTCGATCTCGCGTCGGCCCCGGCGAGCTCGCGGTAGCGCACGAGAGGCTCGTATCCGGCGGGGGTTGCCATGCGCAGAGACGCGCCGGTCTTGGCCACGCACAACATGAGCGAATGCGCGACGTTGTTGCCGTCGCCGATGTAGGCGATCGCGACGCCGCGAAGGTCAGGGCCTTTGCGCTCGCGGATCGTGAAGATGTCGGCGAGGCCCTGGCATGGATGAGACAAGTCGGAGAGTCCGTTGATCACCGGAACCTCGCTGTACCGCGCGAACTCCTCGATAGTCTCGTGCGCGTTGACCCGCAGGACTACCGCATCCGCCATGCGGCTGGTGACGCGGGCAACGTCGGACACGCTCTCGCGGCGGCCGAGACCGACCTCCGCGGGCGAGAGATACACGCAGTGACCGCCGAGCTGCGCGATGCCGACGTCGAACGACAGACGCGTCCGGAGACTCGGCTTTTCGAAGATGAGGGCAACGGTGCGGCCGGCGAGGCCTCCGCTGGACGGCCTCGCCTTCAGGCTCGCGCTCTGCTCCAACAGGAGCGCGAGCTCGTCCCGCTCGAGGTCCCCGATCGACAGGAAGTGCCGCACTCGCGACGCGACGGCCATCACGGCAAGGCGCGGAGGCGCGGCCGGCGCTCGTCGACGAGCCGAACCAGCGCCGTCGCCACACGTGAGGCGTCGTGGCGGATCGTGTCCTGTTTCAACCAGAGATCGCGCGGACCGCTCCACTTGTCGATGACCGGCGCGGCCACCGCGCGGACGCCGAGATCTTCCACCTTCGCGAGCTCCGCCGCCATGGGCTCGAGGTATGTGACTCCGCGCTCGGCGTAGTGCGCGCGAAGATGGTCGGGCGGCGGATCGTCGTTCACGAGCACGATGTCGAGGCCGGACCCGCCCAAATAATCGGAGACGACGCGCACGTGGTCGGCGATGCTGAAGCCGTCGGTCTGGCCTGGCTGCGTGGTGGTGTTCGCAACGTAAACGACGAGACCCTGCGCGTCGGCGATCGCACGCGCGATCTCTGGTATGAGAAGACACGCGCACACCGTCGTGAACAAACTGCCGGGGCCGAGAGTGATGAGGTCTGCGGAGGCGATCGCCTCCACGCTGCCGTCGGTCGCGCGGACGTCGTCGTCTTTCAGATAGATGCGCTCGATCGGCGCCTTACCGGGGGCGCGCACGTTGACCTCTTCCTCCACGACCGTCCCATCGGCGAGCTTCGCGCAGAGATGGGTGTTGTAGAGAGTGACTGGGAGAACACGACCGCGGATCCTTAGGAGCCGCGACGCCTCCTCCACCGCGCGCAGGAACGATCCCTCCTGCTGCGTCAGCGCGGCGAGGAAGAGGTTGCCGAAAGCCATGCCGTTCAGTTCCTCGCTCTTGTCAGTCTCGAACCGATGCGAGAACAGCCGCACGAGGGCAGGGTCGCCCTCCGCGAGGACGGTCAGCGCGCTCCGGATGTCGCCGGGCGCCGGCACGTCGAGCGCGATGCGGACCTTACCCGTCGACCGCCCGGAGTCGGTCACCGCGATGAGCCCGGTGATCTCCTCGGTGTAGCGGCGGAGCCCGGCCATGATCGTCGGAGCTCCGAGCCCGCCGCCAATGCATACGACCTTCAGCCCTGTCATGGACTGAATGGTCGCAGATACCCCCTACCGCTTGGCCTTCGTCTTCCGACCTTTCGCGACGTTGTCGCCCTTGGCGACTTTGATACCCCGGCGCTTTGCGGCCTTCACGATCTTCTTGCGAGCTGTCTCCTTCTTGGTGCCGGACTCGAAGTCGGTCTGGTTGAACCGAGCCATGGCGTTACGGACGTGGGCCTCGTCGTTGATCGGGAGGTGGCCCTCGCCCTCCTTGTCGACGTACGCGAACTTGCGCTTGTCCATCTTTTCCCGGTCTTCGGTGTCGAGTTGAGCCACAACGGGCCTCCTTCTCTTTTCTTTATCGATCGCGGCGACGACGGCGCGACCGAAACCCTCTCTTCGCGCCGGGGTCCCCCCGGCCCCGGACGCCGGGGCCGGCTCCCCGTCGCGCGGGGGCCCTCGGTCGCGCCGTCGCACGCCACTCGACCGGAGGGCAACCGATGAGGCAACCCGTCAAAAGATTCGTCCCGATGTGGGCTTTCCAATTCGTCATCGGGATATTCGTTGTCCTCGTCGCGATCGGCGTCGCCATAGCGTTGCTCGGTCCAGTAATGAGGGGGCCGACGGCGTTCTTCGACGAGCTTGGGAAGACGATCAGCCGGATCGCGCCTCAGCCCCAAGCGGACCTCCGGTCCGACGACCAGCTCAAGACCGTGATCAAGGCGATGCCCGAGGGCAAGGTCCGGGTCGGCACGATCGTCGACGACCAGAACCGGGTGGTCTTCACGATCACGGCCGACCGCGCGGTGGTGAAGGCAGCGGTGCGGCCGGGCGACGAGCTGCGGATCGCCCGCGACGGGAGCGTCGAGATCGTCCCGACGGGCATCCCTGGGGTCATCGACTCGCTCCAGAGGGCGATCGAGGACCTGAAGCGGAAGTTCTTTGGGCCCTGAGACCGCTGAATAGACGAAAGGGCCGCCCTTCGGCGGCCCCTTTCGACCTGATTTGGGGTGTTGCTAGCTCGCCTTGCGAGCCGAGACGAGCGCCCGCGTTCCGACTACCGTCCGCGCGACAAGCTCAGTCCGCCACGCCTTGCGGCGGTGGAGCGCTTCGTTGTATCCACGGTCGTACGCGCCAATCGCGAGGAAGCCCACGATGATCATCCCGAGCGCTAGGCCTGCCATGATCCCGATCGCGAAGAGCAGCATCGTGTTTCCTCTTTCTCTCGCACTATGGCGACTCGTCTAGCGGCCCTTGAGCAAACGTCATGCCACGGCGCTCGCTTCCCTGGCGACGTGCCAGCACCACGCCCGTGAGCTCGGCGGCGGTCGAGGCGGCGGACGTCAGCAAACGCTTCCGACCGATCGAACGTGTTCAAGGTTGCTCCACGCGTCGCAGGGAGCGCCGGACGCGTCACCGGACGACGCAGACCGGCGTGTCGTTACGGACTTTTGACCTTCCAGACACGACGGGGCTCTCGGGGACACCTCCGGACGACCGAATGGCGAGGCGGCCGGCCAGGAGATGCCGCAGCTCGCGCGAGTGGCCCAGGGCGTCAGCCGGCGCGCCCTGACCGAAGGGACTTCGCGCAGGCGGTCGCGGTGCCGCAGGATATGCCGCCAAAGGAGAACGCCCCGTGCGTCTATCGCTCCTGCCCAGAAAGAGCGAGTTTTTCGTCCTCTTCGAACAGGCCGCCCAGAACTCCGTTGAGGCGGCCGAAGCGCTGGCGAAGCTCTTCGGCGACTTCACCGACGTCGAAAACAAGGTCCGAGACATCCATGCGATCGAGCACCACGGAGACAAGCTCAACCACGAGATCGTGCGACATCTGAACGAGACCTTCGTCACGCCTCTCGACCGCGAGGACATCGTTGGTCTCGCCAGCAAGATCGACGACGTCACCGACGTTTGCTACGACGTATCGGAACTCGTGCAGCTGTTCAAGGTAAAGTCCATCCGTCCGCCGGCGGTACGTCAAGCGAAAGTCCTCGTATCAGCGGCGAGCGAGATGCTCTCGATGCTCAAGAACCTCGAGGGTCTGAAGAACCTCGAGCCGCACTGGATCAAGATCCACACGCTCGAGAACGAGGGCGACCAGGTCTGGCGCGAAGCGGTCGCCGAGCTTTTCGCAGGGTCGGACGACGCGATCGAGATCGTCAAATGGAAGGACATCTACTCTTTGGTCGAGGTCGCGATCGACCGATGCGAGGACGTAGCGAATATCGTCGAGACCATCAAGGTGAAGCACAGCTAGTTGGACAACGCCACGGTCCTGCTTGGTCTCGTCGTTCTTCTCGGCATCACCTTCGAATTCGTCAACGGTTTCCACGACGCGGCGAACGCCATCGCGACGGTCGTGGCCACCCGCGTGCTCACCCCAATCCAAGCGATCCTCATGGCCGGCGCACTGAACCTCGTCGGCGCGCTCTCGGGAGAGGCGGTCGCGAAGACCGTGGGCAGCGGCATCGTCGACAAAAGCATCGTCACCCAGGATCTGGTGGTGGCGGCGCTCATTGGCGCGATCATCTGGGACCTCATCACCTTCGTCGCCGCATTACCGACCTCCTCGAGCCACGCACTTATCTTCAGCGTGATCGGCGCGGCGTTGTCGGTGCACGGACTCGACGTCATCATCGCGCCGGGCCTGCAATTGACGGTGTTCGGGATCGTGTATTCGCCTGTCGTCGCGTTCATCTTCGGATACGCGCTGATGCTTGCCTTGTACTGGGGCCTGCGGAACGTCAGCTATCGCTTTGTGAACCGCTTCTTCGGCCGAGCGCAGATCCTTTCGAGTGCGTACATGGCGTTCAGTCACGGGGGGAACGACGGCCAGAAGACGATGGGCATCATCGCGCTCGCGATCTACGCCTTCCACGGGAGTACCGGGCCCTTTGTGATCGACACGTGGGTCAAGGTGGTCTGCGCGCTCGCGATCGGCCTCGGCACCGCCACCGGCGGCTGGCGGATCATCCGCACCATGGGCATGCGCATTACCGCGCTCAAGCCCGTGAACGGTTTCGCCGCGGAGACCGCCGCGGCCACGGTCATTGAGATCGCGACTCGTTTCGGCATCCCTATCTCTACGACGCACGCGATCTCGGGCGCGATCCTCGGCGTCGGGTCGACCCGGCGGCTTTCGGCGGTTCGCTGGGGTATCGCCGGCAGGATCGTGACCGCCTGGGTGCTCACGATCCCGGGCTGTTTCATCCTTGGCTACGGGACCGCCACCCTCTTGCGCGCGGTCGGAGTGCATCCTTAGCGACGCCTTGACCGTCACGCAGCGCGGGCCTGATCGCACCCGCTACACGCCCCCGTCGCTGCCGCTTCCGCTCCTCAGGCGGCAGCGGCTGCTCGATCGTTTAGAAGGTACGGAGCGTCACCGGCTGACGCTCGTGCACGCCGCGGCCGGATACGGCAAGACGACGGTCCTCGCGCAATACGCCGACCTTCTACGCGCCTCCGGCCGGCGCACGGCGTGGCTCACCCTGGGGCGCGGCGACGAAGATCCGCTGGTCCTGTTCACGGATCTGGTCGGTGCTCTGCGACGCGACACCGCGGAGTTCGGCGAGCAGCTCACGTCCTTTCTGGATCGCGGGCGCCGCCTCGAGCGGCGTCTCGCACAGCTTGCGCAAGCACTCGCGGACGAGCTCGCGCGTTTGGGGGCGCTCACCTTCCTCATCGACGACCATCCGAGCGTTCGCGGTGGCGCTCCGCTCGCCGCCTTCGGCAACGAGCTCGTCGATCTGCTGCCGGATAACGCCCACCTGGTGCTCGCCACGCGACGGACGCCACAGTTCGGCGGCCTCCCTCGGTGGCGGCTGGCGGGATCCGTGCTCGACATTTCCGCAGCCGAGCTCGCGTTCACCCGTGCTGAGGCGGTCGAGCTCCTGCGCGGAGAGTTCGCGCTCGATCTCCCCGAGCACGCCATCGACGCGATGTACTCGCGCACCGGCGGTTGGCCCGCGGGCCTGCGGCTCGCGGCGGCGTTCGTGAGCGAGCGCGGCTGGCAGCAGCTCGGCGAGTTCCAGGGCGGGGGGGCCGAGCTCTACGCCTACTTCAACAGCGAGGTCCTCCGGCGCGGGACGCGCCGGGATCAGAACACGATCCTCCGCTGGTCGCTACTCGAGCGCATCGAGGACGACGAGGCGGTGGGCGCCGGCGGCGCGTCACGCGAGCTCCTTGCCTCGCTCGAGCAGGCGGGCCTCGTCATGCGCGAAGGCGCGGACGGTGGCCATCGCTTCCAACCGCTGTTCGCCGAGTTCCTCCGCTCGCGAGCGCGAGAGCTCCTACCCGCCGCCGAGATCGTCGAGCTCCACCGCGGGCACGCGGAACGCGCCGCGGCACGCGGCGACGTCGACCGCGCGATCCATCATTTCCAGCAAGCCGGAGATCATCGACGCGCGGCGCAGCTCGTCCGCGACAACGGCGAGCGCGCACTTGGCGGGAGCGAGGTCGCGACCCTGCAGCGCTGGCTCGATGGATTCCCTCCCGGTGCGGAACGGCGGCTGCCGTGGGTCATCCTTTTGCGCGGACTTCTGCATCGCGTGCGCGGCGACTACGAGCGCGCTCTCGCGAACTACCGCGACGCGGCAGGAGAGCTTCGCCGTGGACGCGACATCGAGGGACTGGCGCGCGCGCTCACGTGGTCGGCGCAGGCGCTGCGTTATCTCCGCCGGCCTCGTGAGGCGTTGGACCAGGCGCACGAGGCACTCGGCCTGATCGGCGACGGCGCATCGTCGCAGAGCGCCTGGCTCTGGCACGTCATCGGCGGATCTCACGCCGATCTGGGCGAGATCGAGGAAGCGGCGCGCGCGCACCTCAAGGCCGAGGCGATGTTCGCGCTCCTCACCGATCGCTCCGGCGAGCTCGCGGAAGCGATCGCGCTCGCGCAGCTCCACCACCTTCTCGGCGAGCTCGACGCGGCACAGCGGACCTACCTGCGGGCCCTCGCGCTTCAACAGAAGAGCGCCGACGTCACCGCGCTCTGCTGGGCCGAAGGGGGACTGGTGGACGTACGCACGCGCCGAGGCGACACGGCGGAGGCCCTCGACACGCTCCGCCAAACGCTCGAGATCGCGAGCGCGAACGATCTCCGTCTCGCGCAGGCGGCGATGTGCTCGACCCTGATGACGGTCCACGCGCTCATGGGCGAGCGCGGCGCGGTGGAGGAGGTCTACCGCGCCGGGGTCGAGCTCTGCCGCGAGCAGGGCGACGACCACGTGATCGCAGAGCTCCATGCGACGGCCGCCGAGCTGCGCGCGCTCCGCGGCGATCCCGACTCCGCCCACGACGCGTTGCGGGCGGCCGAGGCGCTGGCCGGCTCGTCGCCGGGTCCGGTACCCGCGATACGCGCGGCGATCGCGCGCGGCGCCGTCGCCGAGGCACAAGGCGATCGCGAAGGTGCCCTTCGCGCGTATCGCGAGGCGCGTGTGTCGGCGCATGCGATCCGCGCGCGGTATTTCGAAGCGAAGGCGACCCTGCTGTCGGTGCCGATCGAGGACGACCCGGCCACGACGCGAGGCGCGCTTCGCGCCGTCGCCGCGGAGCGCTATCGAGACTTCCTGCTATTGCGTCCAGCCCTCACGGACGCGCTGCGGCTGCGGCTCGGCGACCTCGAGCTCAACCCTGACGACATGCGGATCCTCGCGACGCTCTTGCAGCCTGCCGCGCCGACGCCGGCTCACGCGATCTCGTCGTCGGTCGCCGAGAGCATTCAGGCATTCGTGCTCGGTCCGTTCGAGCTTCGCGCGGGGGGAACGCGGATCAGCGACCGCGGATGGCGTACGAGCAAAGCGAAGGAGCTCTTCGCGCTGCTCTTGCTCGATCGGCAGCGCGCGGCCTCTCGCGATGAGCTCGTCGCGCAGCTCTGGCCGGAGACCGATCCGGCCTCCGCGCTCTCCAACTTTCACTTCACGCTTCACGCGCTCCGCAAGGCGCTCGCGTCGGCCGGCGCGTCAGAAGCTACGAGTGTCGTGCGGACCGATACGGGGTATCGGCTCGCGCTTCCGATCTCGATCCACGTCGACCTCGAAGTGTTCCGGCGATCGCTCCGCCGCGGTCGCGAGGCACAGGACGCCGGACGATCCCGCGAGGCGATCCAGTACCTGCGCGCCGCGGTCGCCGTACATCGCGGAGAATTTCTCGCCGACCTCACGGCGCCGTGGATCGATCGACAGCGCGAAGAGACGGACCGTCAGCTCGTCGCGGCGGCGAAGGAGCTCGCGACGCTCGAGCTCGAGTGGAAGGATCCGAAGGCCGCGGTCCGGCCTCTTGAGAAGCTCCTCGAGCTCGAGCCCTACGACGAGGAAGCGCATCGCCTGCTGATGCGGGCGCACCACGAGTCCGGGGATCACGCCCTCGCCGTCCGTCATTACCAGGCGCTCGAGGCGATGCTCCACCGCGATCTCGGCGCCGAGCCCGAGCCCGCCACACGAGAGCTCTATCAGCGCATCCGGCGCGCCGGCTAATGCACCTGCACTAGTTCTCTTCGCGCACGACGATTGCGCCGTCATGCATGTGGTGAAGAACCCGCGAACGGACGTGTCGCCTGCGTGTCGACCGTCGCCTGAATGCCTCCCAGGCCATTGCGCGTGCGCTTGCTTCGACGAACATCACCCGGGCAGGGGATGACCTCCCCTGAGTGGGCAGGTAGTACTCGGGTGGGAGTAACGGGGGAAATGACGGGGCAGATGGGTGGTACCGCGAGGCGCCTTTTGGCGGCCTTCTTTGCGCTCGCACTCCTCTTTACGGCGCTTCCGGGGACAAGCTGGACCGCTCCGATCGATCCGAGCCTTGCCGTCGGCGACTACGCCCTCGTCCAGGTCGCGCACGGGACCGCCGGCGCGATAGCGGCGAAGGCGACGGCCGCCGGAGCGACCGATGTCGCGGCACTCGACAAGCTCGACATGGTCACGGCCCGTCTCTCCTCCGACGCTCTCCGCTCCCTCGAGAGCGATTCGCGCGTCTCGTTCATGGCCAGCGATGCGGTGATCACCGCCGCCGGCAAGGGCGAGCACTTCGAGAAGTGGAGTGGAAGGTCCAGTCCCGGTGTGCAAGCCGTCGACGCCGATCAGGCGTGGAGCGGCGCCACTGGCCGGGGCGTCACCGTCGCGCTCATGGATACCGGCATAGCCCCGCACCCCGACCTTGAGGGCTCGGTCCTCGCGCGGTTGGATTTCGTGGGCGACGGCGCGATCCTTCTCGATCCCTCGGGTCACGGGACCTTCGTCGCCGGCCTGATCGCCGCGCACGGCGAAACGTTCAAGGGGGTCGCGCCGGACGCGAAGCTCGTCTCGCTGCGGGTACTCGACCAGAACGGCAAGGGGACGATGCACTCGGTCCTTGCCGCCTTCGACTGGCTCCTTCAGAACCGAGCGCAGATGCACATCAAGGTCCTGAACCTTTCGTTCGGAGCGCCGCAGCGCTCGAGCTACCACCGCGAGCTGCTTGCCGGTGTCGTCGAGTCGGCGTGGTTCGCGGGCATCACCGTCGTCGCCGCCGCCGGCAACGACGGCCCTGCCGCAGGCACCGTGTCGATGCCGGGCGCCGATCCATTCGTCGTGACGGTCGGCTCGTTCGCCGATCAAGGGACCCTCGCGACGAATGACGACCGGGAGTCCGTTTTCAGCAGCCGGGGCCCGACGCGCGACGGATTCGCGAAGCCCGATGTTCTCGCCCCCGGCGAGCACGTCGTCTCGCTGCGTGTTCCGGGTACGGCGTTGGACCGCGATGAGGGGAGAAGCCTTCCCGTCGGACTCTACGCGCGGCTGACCGGGACCTCCGCGTCGACCGCGATGGTGGCCGGCGCCGCGGCGGACATCCTCGAAGCGCACCACGCGTACAGCGCAACGCAGGTCAAGGGCGCGCTGACTGCGAGCGGACGCCGGATCGTCGGCACGCGGACGCCGGGGCTGGACGTCGACGACGCGCTGACCGCACGGCCCGACCGCGCGAACGTCGGTCTGCTGCCCTCGAATGTCTTGCTGCGGCTCCTCGCTGCGAACGGAAACGTGTTCGGTCCTGGCATCACGTGGGATGGGATCACCTGGGAAGGCATTTCTTGGGAGTCGGTGAGTTGGGAGGGCGTGGCATGGGAGGCCGTGTCATGGGAGGGCGTGACCTGGGACAGCGTGACGTGGGAGCTGCGTTGATGAAAGGGCGGATCGACCTCTACGTCGGCTCCATAACTTTCGCGGGCTTCATCGCGCTCGTCGCAGCGACGACCACAATGCGACTAGATCTGCTCGATCCGATCATGCTGGCGGTCCTCGTCGGCCTCGCGTGTCTCGCGCAGCGCGTCCCGGTGTTCCTCTTCCGCTCGAGCGCGATCTCGGTCTCGTTCGCCGCGGTCATCGCCGCCTACGTGCTCTACGGCACCGGCGCGGCGGTGTGGGTCAGCCTCGCGCAGGCACTCGTGAACTCGGTGACGCCACGCCGCAAGCCCCTCCGCAAGGTCGCGTTCAACTTCGGGTCATTCGCGCTCTCGGCTTTTGCCGCCGGCGAGCTCTACCGGCTCACCGGCGGAATGACGCCGCCAGGAGCGATCGCGCCCACCCTCGTGTCGGTTGGGCTCTCGGCCGCCGCGTACTTCCTCGTGAACACCTCGCTCACCGCCGTCGCCATCGCGATGTCTGAAGCGCAAAACGTCGTCTCGGTCTGGCGCACCAACTACAGCTGGATGCCAGTGAACTTCGGCGCCACCGCTGTTCAGGGTGCCGCGCTCGCGCTCGCGTACCAGGCGATCGGGCTCTTCGGGGTCTTCGTCTTCACCGTGCCTCTCGTCGTCGCGTGGTACTCGTTCCGTTTGTACATGGCGAAGTCGACGGAGGTGCGCCAGCGCAACGAGGAGCTAAGCACGGTCAACGAGCTTCTCCGTCAGACGAACGACCGTCTCGAGCAGTCGCACGTGTCCGTGATCGGCGCGCTCATCGGCGCGCTCGAGGCAAAGGAGTCCCACCTCTCCGGTCACGCCGCCACGACCATGCACTACTCGGTCGAGGTCGGCCGCAAGCTCGGCCTCGGCGCCGAGGAGATCGCCGCGATAAAGCTGGGCGCGCTCTTCCACGACGTGGGCAAGATCGGGGTTCCTGAGTCGCTTCTCTCGAAGGCCGCCGAGCTCACGGATGAAGAGTGGGTCGAGATGCGGGCCCACCCCACGATCGGCGCGAGCCTGCTCGGAAACGTGCCGATGCTCGAACGAATCCGCCCGCTCGTCCTCGCGCACCACGAGAACTTCGACGGCACGGGATATCCGCACGGCCTCAAGGGGAACGAGATCCCCCTCGCCGCGCAGATCATCTCGGTCGCCGACGCGTACGACGCGATGACGAGCACCCGGCCTTACCGAGTGGCTTTCCGACCCAAGCACGCGCTCCGCGAGCTCCGCGCGAACGCCGGCACCCAGTTCAACCCGGTCGTCGTCGAGGCGTTCATCCAGGTGTGCATCGAGGAGCGCAGGCGCATGGCGCGCGGCAAGGAACCGGTCCACACACACCAGCACGAGCACATGTACCAGCAGGCGCTCGAGGCCGTGAAGGTCGCGAGTTAGCGGGAGGGAGAGAGCAATGCGAAAGTTGAAGACGATCCTCGTCGCGGCCGTGGTGGTCGCGTCGCTCTACGCGGCGTCCGGCACGGCGTGGGCTCGGACGGAATCAGGCCAGCGCGGCACAGCCTGGACCGACGTCGAAGACACGAACGTGCTGGACGGGCCGACTGGCGTCAGCTGGGAGGGTCTCGACTTCTAGCTCCCCGAGAACTCGGGGAGCGCGAATAGCTCCTGGAGCGAAGCGATCACGCGGTCGGGGACAGCATCGCCCGAGGCTTTCTCCAGCGCGTCGTTCTCGGTGAGACCCGTCGTGATCAGCACGCCCGTCGCGCCGACGCGGTGTGCCGCGACCATGTCGTAGTCGGTCGAATCCCCGACCACCACGACTCGGTCATCCTGCTTTCCCGCCCTGCGGATGGCATCCGCAAACAGGAAGGGCTCGGGCTTTCCGATGCAGAGCGCCTTCCTGCCGGTCGCGACCTCGATCGCCGCGACGATCGTCCCCGCCCCCGGGAGAAGCCGCCCCTCGACGGGATACGCGCGGTCGCGGTTGGAGCACACGAAGTCCGCGCCGGCGAGGATGGCCCGCTGCGCTTCGGCGATCTTGGCGTAGGTGAGGTGCAGGTCGAGGCCGACGACGACGGTGTCCGGCGCCGGCGGAAGGTCGAGCGATACCAGGTAGCGCCGCATCGCGCCGGGGTCGACGCCGTCGGCGGCCGCGTCGGGCGGTGGGTGGATCCCCGGTAGCGCATCCGCGTCACGCACCGCGATCCCGACGGCGCGGATCTCCTCACGCAGGCCGTCGGCCCCGATGACGAGGACGTCCTTCGGCTTCGGACGGCGACGCTCTAAGTAGTGCGCTGTGGCGTAGCCGCTCGTGACGATGTGGTCGAGGTCGCCGCCCAGCCCGAGCTGCTGCAGAAGCTTTAGGTAATCGAGCCGCGTCGCCGTCGAGTTGTTCGTCGCGAAGAAGACGTCCCACTTCGCGCGCCGGAGGCGGTCGAGCGCTTCGCGCGCGTACGGCATGACCTGAGCGCCGCGGTACAGCACGCCGTCCATGTCAAAGATCGCGATGGGCATCGCGCGACAGCGTAGCGGCGCGCTACGGGACTCCGCGGTAATAGACCAGGTACATCACGCCATGCAGCGTGATCACTCTTCCCCGATATGAGAACGAGCCCGGGCTGACGATGACTGTCTCCACGCGACCGCTCGGGAACCTGAAGACGAGCGTCGCGGGCGGTTCGCCGACGGGCTCCGGGGACCCCGGGTCCCCGGGTTCGGCGTTCAGCGCCCGCACGAGCGACGCCTTCCAACGGCTGATGTCCTCGAGGTCGAAATAGCCAGGCTGCTCGAAGGTCACCTTGTCGGCAAGGAAGAGAGAGCGCGGGTCCTCGACGCCGAGCGCCGGCGCCGGAAGCCAGCGGCGCGCGAGATCGTCGAGCGTTCCGTCATGGACGAAGGCAGCGATCCGCCTCTGGCCCTCCCCGAGGGAGCCGTAGAAGTCCCCGTGCAGGCGGATGACCACATCGCCGAGCTGGATCTCGTACAGGGGAAAGGGAAATTCGAGCATGAAGGGAAGCTCGCGTTCGGAGACGCTGAAGCTTTTGGAGAGCGAGACACGGAGCTCGGCGACCTCGGCAGCGGTGAGTGCTCGCTGAACGCCCCGCAGATCCGCGATTCGTACGATCGCTCCGCGCGAGGCGAGCTCGGCCAGACGTGCTGGTGCTGCCAGTGAGTACGCGGCGAGCTGCTCGTAGGCGGTCGCCGGGCCGAAGTAGGTCTTGCCATCCGCAAAGAGCAGACCCCCGCTGACCACCACCTCGAGCCTCGATCCATCGTTCCAGCGCGCGACCAACAACGGCTCCTGTGGCGCCACCGCGAGGTCGGTGCGTTCTTTCACGAGCGAGGCGAGCCACCAGACCGCCGTCCGCGATCGCGCGTCGAGATCGATGCTGCCGGCCCCGGCCAGAGTTGCGGTCATGCGATCGGGCGGGGGCCGCCCGAACGCGACCGGCGGCGTCGCCGGGACGGGGGACGATGACGGAGCCTGCGCGGCGGCGGACGGCGGAAGCAGCGCGTACACGTAGACGGAGCCCAGGCCGCCGTAGTCGGCAGCAAGCTCGAAGAGGGCGCCGTCCGCGCGCGGATATGCGTCGATCAGCTTCTCGGGAGCCGGCTCGAGGGCATACGCGAGCACGCCGCGCCCTAGGTCCACCCGCTCATACCGCGAGTTCGGACCCTGACCGGTGGATGTGTACCGGTAGTCGAATTTGGCCGCGTCGGCCCCGAACGTGTCGTGCGTCGCGGACGGCTGCGGAGTCGTTCGGCGACGTGGATAGATCGAGCCACCGTCTGTCGACATTGCCCGGACGAGTGCGCCCGTCGCGGCATCGATCTCGTACTCGATCGTGCCGGAGAGGTAGGACACCGCCCGGAGGTAGAGTCGATCGCCATCCACGAGCAGCGCGTCGGCTTCTTGCTCAACGTATGGCAGCGAGATCGCCCGCTCGAACTTTCCCCCTCCGTATACGACGACCCGCAGGCGCGCCCGGTCCCAGACATAGATGCGGTCGCTCTCGTCGACCGCGAGCGAGCTGGGCCCGCGTGGAGGGGTGCCCCCGAGCCGGGCGGCCATTGCGCCGAGCTTGTCGACGGTTGGCGGGGTGTACGGGATCGAGAGAAGCAGCCGCGGCGTCTCCTCGCGCGCGACGATCGGCGCTGGCGGAGCAGTCGGCGAGGGCGACACGCTCGCGGTCGGAGTCGGTATCGGGATCGGCGTCGGGGACGGCGCGGCGACAGATTCGCAGGCCACGAGGGCCGCCGCGATGACGATGCCGAGCCGGCGCATGGGGCTCAGTCTGACGACCGCCATGGTCCTCGTGCGTATGAGTTCGCGGCCCACTCGGTACGAGTTGGTTTCTCTATCGCAGCCAAACGCGCGGTCCGATGACCGTAACCGCAGGGGGGCGTTCTGCGAACGCATCGTCGATCCGCCTGATCGTGAAATCGCTCACCGGACGCGGGAGGGTATCGCGCGAGAACCAACCGATCTCGGTCACCTCCGTGCTGTCGGCGACGCGCGGCGTTCCAGTCGTACTTCCCAGAAAGGCGAAATGGTGCATATCGGCGGACGGCTCCCAGTAGACCCCGGTGAGGCGCATGTGATCGACCTCGATACCCACTTCTTCACGCGCCTCGCGACGCGCGGTCACCTCCACGGACTCGCGGGCCTCACCGCGACCGCCCGGCAGCTCCCAGTTCCGCTCGCCGTAGGCGTGCTTCACGAGCAGCACGCGATGACGATCGTCGACGATGACCGTCGCGGCTCCGAGCATTAGATCGCGAACCGGTCGAGGATGTCGTACGTCGAAGCGTCGACTATCCGAGAGACGATGAGCTCGTCGGCCATGAACAGATCCACCGGAAGTGTCCAGCGCGACTGATCGAGAGGTCCGTGGCGGTCGACCCGCTCCAACACGGTCACAGTCGTCGACCGATCGTCGCCGTACAACGATCGGAGTCCAGCTGCACGGATCGCCGACCGAACCGCGTCGCTCTCACGTCGGAGCGGCTCGCTGTGGGCGACTTGGAGCTTCAACACGTCGCCGCCACGGTAGGGCGAAGGAGTGATGAGGAGCTTCTCGCCTCGAACCGCGACCGGCCGCGTGTGCGGCGCATACTCGCGCACCGCCGCTGCCAGACCACGCGCATCTTCTCCATCGGTACGCTCGAGGGTGACGTGGAGTGGCTCGACGATCCGTCCGCCGAACTCGCCGCGCATCCGCTCGAGGAGATGTCGCACCGAGTTCGCGAGCGGTCGGGACGCTGCGAAGAGCACGCAGATGTCCCCGGGCCGCCCCGGTCGAGCGCTAGAAGGCGGCTCGATAGAGCGCCTCGATGTCATCGAGCTTGGTTTCGCGCGGGTTCACGAGGATGTTGCCGGACTGCATCGCATCTTTGGACATGCTCGGGATCGCATCCTCGGTGACGCCGTACGCGGAGAGCTTCGGCTTGATGCCGACCTCCTCGTTCAGCGCGAACACCCGCTTCACCGCCGCCTGCGGGTCCTTCTTCGCGCCAAGCGCCTCTCCGACGATCGCATACGCCTCGGGCGCGGCGGTGCGATTGAAGTCCATGACGTGGGGCAGCAACACCGCGACGGCGGTGCCGTGCGCGACGTGACACCAGCCGCCTAAGGGAAGGGCCATCGCGTGTACGTTGCCGAGTCGCGTATTGGAGAACGCAAGGCTCGCCGAGACGACGGAACGCATCATCCCCTCGCGCGCCTCCATATCGGCGCCGTCTTTCACAGCGGCCGCGAGCGACCGCCCGACCTCCCGGATCGCTTCCAGGCAGAGCGCCTGCGTCATCGGGTAGGCGTTCTTGCACACGAACGACTCGATCGCGTGAACCAGCGTGTCCATCCCGGTGATCGCGGTCACGAACGGTGGGCACGTCCGCGTCATCTCGGGGTCCTCGAGGGCATAGAGCGCGGTGGCGTTCGCGCTGATGATCACGAGCTTCTTGTTCTGCGCCGGGTCCGCGATGACGCTGTTGATGGTGATCTCGGCGCCGGTGCCCGCCGTCGTCGGAATGGCCACGACGGGGGCAGCGGGCTTCGGAACCCTGTCGATGCCAACGTAATCGAGGACGGTCCCGCCGTTCGTGAGGAGCGTCGCCGCCATCTTCGCGGTGTCGATCGCCGAGCCGCCGCCCACCGCCACGAACGTGTCGGCCCCCATTTCCCGCGCGCGCTCGTAGCAGCGCTGCACCTCACCGACGCCCGGATCGGGAACGACCTCGTCGTAGACCTCGTAAACGAATCCAGCGTCGCGGAGCCGCTCCTCGATCGGCGTGACGAGGCCGGCGTTGCGCACCCCCTTGTCGGTGACCACCAGCACGCGTTTCGCGCCGACCTGCTGCAACGGAGTCGCGACCGTGAGCGCGACTCCGCGGCCGAAACTTATGCGCGTGGGGATACGGAAAACGTCGATGCGGGTGGGGGTCACGCGCCGGAGTTTAGGCGCCTACTCCCGGACATATTCGTCCCGCCCGACTCCGTCAAAAGCGTCCGCTTCGCATGCAGCAGCGCTTGAAAACGCCTCCGGCTTCCGCAGGGGCACGGGTCGTTTCGTCCGAGCTTCTCAAAACAGCTCCTTGTCGCCGCGGACCACGCGGACGCCGCGTTTCACGCGCGACTCCGACGGATAGCCCCTGCGGCGCTTAGAGGTCGGCTCGAAAGGAATTCAAGTCCTGATCGCGCACGTCACACCTCCGGTCCGGTAACGACGATAACCGCCGTGATCCCACCGGGAATGTGATTTGCGCTAAGGTCGCGGTCGCCCGCTGGTGTCGATCGCGCCGCCCGCGTCCGGCGGCGTTCCGCGTTGCACGGTCTTCTTCCCGCGCCTGCGATATGCGCGCCAGGCTTTACCGGTCATCGAATCTCCGTGCCGATCCTCGACGAAGGTGTCGACGCGCGTAAGCAATACGGCGAGCAGCGCCGCTGCGATCGCGCGCCACAGCGTGAACGCGAGGAGGCGGACGCAGCCACCCAGACAGCAGCCCACGCGTTATGCCACGACGCCGGACTGAACGATCGGCAAGGTGTGCAACGCGCGAGGTACGA
>VBGU01000224.1 GCA_005881085.1 Chloroflexota bacterium
GATCTTTACCTGGAAGGCCGGGGTGACACCGACGGCCCTGACGAAGGACGACGACATCACCGCCGCCGCCAATGCCGGCCTCGGCACGCTCGTCGCGACCGCCGTCCTCGTGCGCTGCCCAGTAGTGAACTTCTCGGGTCTTCGTTAGGGGTACGGAGGGCCCCCGCCAGCGCGGGGGCCTTCCGGCTTCATGCCGGGACCGAAGAGCGAACTGATCCGGCCCGGCCCCGCGCTCGTAGGAACCGACCGAATCGCTGCACCGGCGAGGGCCACCCAAAGCCGCCAAGGGAGGGACTAAGACGATGGCCGACCATCTCGACGCTCCGGGGCTGATGTCCCCGAATATGGACGCCCGCATTGACGTCACCGACATCTACGCCTTCCAAGCGCCCGACGACCCCACTCGCGCCGTCCTCATCCTGAACGTCAACCCGCTCGCTCCGACGCTCGCGACAGCTTTCAGCCCTGATGCCATCTACGAGCTGAAGATCGACACAAACGGCGACGCGGTCGCCGACATCGCCTACCGTGTCCGCTTCTCGGATCCGGCGCTCGGTCCCCAGACAGCCATGGTGCACCGCGCGACGGGCGCCGCCGCGGCAGGCGCGAACGATGGCGGGCCGATCATCGTCAACGGTGCTCTCGTCGACCTCGCCAAGACGAGCACGCCGACGATCACCTCGAGCGGCGGGTACAAGTTCTACGCCGGCATCCGGAGCGATCCGTTCTTCTTCGACCTCGCGGCGTTCCTCGGGCTGGCGCCGCACGCTCATCCGCTCGACTTCACAGACCCGGGCAGCGACTTCTTCATCGACAAGAACGTCTTCAGCATGGTCCTGTCGGCCACAAAGTCGCAGCTCCTCGGCCCGAACGCGCGTGTCGGCTACTGGGCACGCTGCCTCGTCCTCGTGGACGGCATCTGGACGCAGAAGGACCGGATGGGACGGCCGGCGATCAACACTGTCTTCAACCACGGCGCCGACAAGAACACCTTCAACAGCATTCCCCCGACAGAGGACCGCTCGCTCTTCCTCGACAAGTTCATCGCGGTGCTCGAGGGCGCGCCGTTCAACCGCGACGCCGCCACCGCGACCACGCTCGCGAGCGTGCTTCTCCCTGACATCCTCACCTACGACTACGCCAACGCTGGCGGGTTTCTGAACGGCCGGCGGCTCGAGGACGACGTCATCGACGCCGAACTGCAGCTGCTCACGGGCAGCGCGACCATCAGCGACTTCGTCGGACCCCACACCGACTACCTATCGGTCTTCCCGTACATCGGGACGCCGCACTAGACACTGGAGGAGGAAGCAGATGCAGAAGACCAGTCGACGGAATTTCCTGAAGTTCGCTGGCGTCGGCGGCGCGATCGCGGCTACTGCCGCGGTCCCCGCGGTGGAACAACTCTTCGGCGACCGCACCGGACCGATCGCCATCCGTGCGATCGGCGGCGTGCCCGCCGCGCCGCTCCCGAGCTACGCGTCGTACGTTCTCGACGGCTACATCGATCCAGTGCGGAAGACGGGCACGCTGACGCGCACCGTGCTCGCGGGGCATCCAGGCGCAGTAAGCGCGATCGCTCTTCCCGGACTCTCGCAGACGGTCCAGGTCACCGATGTTCGCGTGGCGAGCGCGCAGATCCTGGTGCGCGGCAGCATCGTCGATCGTTCACAGCTCCTTCCTGGCGAACAGTCCGAGGTGGAGATCACGATCGACCGCAAAGGCGGGCTCGTCTGGACGAGATCAGGCGCAAACCAGATAAAGCTCGCCCTCCAGCCGTAATAGTCTCCATACCGCGATGGCCTGGTCCCTTGAAACCGGTCAGGCCGTCGCGGTAGGTCCGCGAGGCCGACCGGCCTAGTCGATGCGTTCGTACGCAGGAATGGTCAGGAACTCCTGGAAATCCTTAGAGAGCGCGACGCCGTCGAAGATCGCGCGGGCTTCGTCATAGCGCCCCTTCGAAAAGGCGTCGTCACCGACGGCCGACTTGATCTTTTCGAGCTCCTCACGCTCGATGTCCCTCACGAGCCCCGCGGTCACGCGCGGTCCTTCTGCGAGCGATACGGCGTGGTGGATCCACTGCCACACCTGCGAGCGTGAGATCTCTGCGGTCGCCGCGTCTTCCATAAGGTTGTTGATCGCGGCCGCGCCCGTCCCTCGGAGCCACGACGCGATGTACTGGATGCCGACGCTCACATTCGTACGCAGGCCAGCTTCGGTGATCGTCCCGCCGGGGATCCGAACGTCGAGTAGCTGCGCTGCCGTGACGTCGACCTCCGGTCGCTGGCGGTCGAGCTGGTTCTGTTTCTTTCCGAGCGCGCGGGCGAACTCGCTCATCGCCGTATCCACGAGGTCGGGATGGGCGACCCACGTCCCGTCGAAGCCGTCGGTCGCCTCGCGCTTCTTGTCGTCACGGACCTTCGCGAGCGCGCTCTCGGTGACGGCCGGATCGCGCCGATTGGGGATGAACGCCGCCATACCGCCCAGGGCGAACGCGCCGCGCTTGTGGCACGTCTTCACCAGAAGCTCGGTATACGCGCGCATGAAGGGAACGGTCATCGCGACCTGGCCGCGATCAGGGAGGATGAACTCCTTCCGATCGCCCAGCTTTTTGATGATGCTGAACATGTAGTCCCAACGCCCCGCGTTCAGCCCGGCGCTGTGATCGCGAAGCTCGTAGAGCGTCTCCTCCATCTCGAATGCGAGCGGTAGGACCTCGACGAGCACCGTGGCTTTGATCTTCGCGCGGCCGAGGTCGAGCTCCTTCTCGGTCCAGTCGAAGATCTGGTTCCACAGGCGCGCCTCCTTGTGGCTCTCCATCTTGGGCAGATAGAAGTAGGGTCCGCTCCCGCGCTCCAGCAGGCGCCTCGCGTTATGGAAGACGTACAAGCCGAAGTCGAACACCGCGCCGGATATCGGAGCGCCATCGATCGTCAGGTGACGCTCCACGAGGTGCCACCCTCGCGGGCGCACGACGAGTGTCGCGATCTCATCGTTGAGTTTGTACTCGCGGCCGTCGGGATTCTTGAATGAGATCTTCCGCTCGACCGCGTCGATGAGGTTGCGCTGCCCTTCGACCATGTTGCGCCACGTCGGCGTGTTCGCATCTTCGAAATCGGCCATGTACACAGAGGCGCCGGAATTGAGTGCGTTGATCACCATCTTTCGATCGGTGGGTCCGGTGATCTCGACCTTGCGGACCCGGAGGTCCTGCGGCACGTCCGCGACGCGCCACGCGCTCTTGCGGGTGTCCGCCGTCTCGGTCAGGAAGTCGAATTTCCCGCCGCTCCGCAGACGATCTGCCACCTCGGCTCGTTTCTCGAGCAACGAGGTCCGCACGGGTTCGACCTCGCGGTGCAGGCGCGTGAGAAAGTCCAGCGCATCCGGGGTCAGGACGTCGGCGAATCCCTCATCCGCGGGGGCGCGGATCTGCGCCGCGAAGGTTCGCATCGAACGTATCCTGCCACGCTGAAATGGGCGTGCCATTTGACCTCACCGGCAAGCGTTCTCTGGTCACCGGGGGAGGGCGCGGCATCGGCCGCGCGATCGCGCTCGCGCTGGCCGACGCAGGCGCCGATGTCGCTATCACATCGCGGAACAGCGATGACGCCGAGCCGGTAGCCGCCGAGATCCGCGCGAAAGGGCGAAGGTCACTGGCGCTCGTTCTCGATGTCCGGACCGGCGCGTCGATTCGCGCGTGCTTCGAGCGCCTCGCGCGCGAGTGGGGGACGATCGACATCCTTGTCAACAACGCGGGTACGAACATCCCGACGGACCTCGTGTCGCTCGACGAAGAAGGCTGGGACACGGTCGTCGACACGAATCTCAAGGGTGTCGCGTTCGTGACCCAGGCCGCGCTCCCGATCCTCCGCGACGGCGGTCGCGTGATCAACGTCGCATCCATCTACGGGGTGCTCGGCCGGGTGGAGCGAATCGCGTACAGCGCCGCGAAGGGTGGCGTCGTGACGCTCACGAAATCCTTGGCGCTGGAGCTCGCGCCGCGCGGGATCACGGTGAACGCAGTCGGTCCAAGCCTCATCGAGACCGACCTGACCCGCGAGCGAATGCGGAAGGACCCACGCTTTCGCGATGTGGAGGTCGCGCGCACCCCACTCGGGCGCCTCGGCACCGTGGCGGACGTTGCCGGCGCGGCCGTGTACTTCGCGTCAACCGAAGCGGGCTTTGTGACCGGTCAGCTGCTCCTCGTCGACGGAGGAACCGGCGCGCACTAGAGGGGGCAGGGGCCCCCGACGGGGCAGGGGCCCCGGCCTATCCCCCGACCCGTACGTCGGTACTCCCCCAGGGGAAGGGGCCCCTGGCCGCGCAGCGGCGTCGATCTAGTCCC
>VBGU01000225.1 GCA_005881085.1 Chloroflexota bacterium
CACACTGCTCAATCTGCCCGCGATAGGTGCGCTGAATCCAATTCTACCGGCCCGAAAGCTCCGTACTAGGACCCGCACGACACCGGGCCGATAGGGGGAGCGCCCTACCCTATTGATATGCCGTCTCGCATGAAGCTCGCCAGTGGCGCCGCCGTCGCGCTCGTGCTTGTGATCGGCGCGGCCTTCGCGCTCACCACCCCCGAACAGCCGGTAGCCCTGCCGAGCCCATCGCCCACCGCGACGATCGCACCGGAGACACCGTCGCCGAGTCCCTCGCCCACCCCATCGCCAAGTCCGACGCCGACTGTGGCTCCCACGGTTGCGCCGACGCAGCGGCCTCGACCGACGACGAACATCGCCGGTCAGCAGCTCATGACCTATTACTTCCAGATCCGCGCCGCGTTCCCGATCTTTCCGCCGACGCCGCAGCTCGACTTCGACGAACCTGCGGGTGAGAACGGCGACGCCTGGTACCGCGGCGTCAACGCCAGCGGGCAGCCGATCTTCGCAGTGCGCGAGGACTACGTGATGACACCTAGCACTGCGTTCCACGAGCTCGGTCACGCGTATCAGGACCTGGTGCAACGGAAGAACGCGGGGGCCGACGTCATGGCCAAGTACTGGACCTATCGCGGTTTTCCTGGGACGTGGCAGGGCGCCTTGACGGAGGCGAACGCACAGCCCGTGGGGATGGCTCAGTGGATCCACCTGCCCGGCGAATCCTGGGCGGAGGCGTTCAGTGTCGCAATGGTCGGCGGCGGGCGCGAGAAGACCCTCGACTACGGACGGACGATTAACCCCTTTGCCATGAAGACGTGGTTCGCATCGCTGATGCCACCGGCGCCCTAGGGAGCGGCGAAGCCCTCGTAGATCATCGCGTTGTCGCCTCCTGACGCGAGCTCCTCAACGATCGCGACGACCGTGCCGCCGATCGACGTGACCGTGACCGCGTACTGGGTGTCGTTGGTGAGGCTCGCGACGGCGAGCGGATCGATGCGCGTTCCTGCTCCCGGTGTGAGCGTGAGGTTCTGCGTGGTGACGAGCGAACCGTCGGCGAAGCGTCGCCACTCAACCGCGGCAGCCGTCGCGGTGACGCTCTGAAGCAGGATCGGCGTCGTCCAGCCCCCCGATCCGCCAAGGGTCCTTGTCACATTCGGAAGGAAGAACTTCGCTGCCGGCGAGCCCGTCGCGGTGTAACCCATCGCGCTGTTAGGACTGATCACGTTGACCGCGACGGCGATCGTTCCAGCCGCCGTCGCCTTGAACGTGAACTCGCCGTCCGGAAGGCATCCGGGCGACGCACCTGTGCCGCAGAGCGTCGTACCCGCGGCGCCGTTCACGTAGCGCGGGTCGAATGCCCATGCCGCACCCGCGCCGGTTGAGGGACCGGTGAACGTCGTCGTCGCGCCACCACCGAAAGGCGTGAACTCGAGCGTGGGTGTCGTCGCGGTCGTGCCGAGGTTCTGCACCACGATCGTCGACATCGTTCCAGTGCGCCCGTAGTCGTTCGCGTTCTTCGCCGCATACGCGCCGTACAAGGTTCCGAACCCGCCGGTGATCCCATCGGTCGCGTACGCGACCGGATGAGCCTGCCCAAAGTCGTCGTTGTGTGTGTTCACGACGACGGCCAGCGGCTGGTCCGCGCGGACCGTCACCGCGTACGCGCCGCCATCCACGAGGCTCGGCTCAACGTTGGGCTCGATGAACTGCGACTGACCGGCCGCGATCGACCGAGTGATCGTCGCCCCTGGCTCGGTTCCACGGCCGACGAACGTCGCGGTCGCGACGGTCGGTCCGGTGCCCAGGTTCTGAATGATGAACGGGGTGTGGTACCCGAAGAACCTGCGCACGATGTTCGGCAGGGAGACCGTCGCTGAGCCGGCGGCGAAACCGTTGTAGCTCAGTGCCTCCGCGCGATCGAGAACACCGGACTGCTCGTTCACGACCGCGACGATCTGCGCGCCGAAGCTGCGGACCACCACCGAGAACTGGGTCTCCACAGGCAGGTCCGCATCGTTGTTGGGAATGTCGGCGAACGAGGTACCCGGTCCGAGACCGGTGATCTTCCGGCAGGTCACGAGGCTGCCGTCGCTGAACTTGTAGAACGAAACCTGCAAATCGGTCGCCGTCGTTCCGACGTTCTGCACGATGAACGGGGTTACCCAGCCGAAGACTCCACCCAAGTTCTTGGTGATGTTCGGGAGGAACGCACTGCTCGTCGGCGTCCCCGTCATATCGCACGGCGCCGCGGCGGGCTCAGCACTGGCAACCGAATACGGAACGACCGTGAGCAGGACGGCCAGCAGCGAAGTTCGTAGAACCACGTCGGTAGACTACGACCTCGGCGTGCAGTCTTGGAGTGAGGTCGGTACCGAATGACGTTCGAACGTGTAACTGCGGGAGGCGGCATCGGGCCCGAGCCTGCACCGGTCCCACGCCAGGGCGAGTCCGTATTGACCGGCGCGGTATCGCCCGCGATGCGGCTCCAGATCCTGTCGACCGAGCATTGGAGTCTGCTCGCGTCGCGCTCGCTCGCCTGGAACGAATCGTTCAGCCGCGCGGGTATGTTCCTTTCGACGCTGTCGGGCGCGATCGTCGCGTTGGGACTCGTCGGCGGGGCATCGGGATTCGGCGAGGCATTCATCGTCCTTGCCCTGGTGATCCTGCCGGTTGTGCTGTTCATCGGTGTGGCGACGTGGATCCGCCTCGGCGCGTCGAACTACCACGAGGCGTTGTGCGTCATCGGCATGAACCGCATCCGGGCCGCCTACCTGGAGCTGGCGCCCGACCTCGAGCGCTACTTCGTGATGAGCGCTCACGACGACTTCCGCGGGATCGGCGTCACCATGGGTGTGCAGCCCGGCGGCGGCAGGGCGTTCTGGCTGGCGCAGATTCTCGCCGGCACGCCCACGATCGTCACGATCCTGAACTCGGTACTGGCGGGGGCTATTGCGGCAATCGCCGCGCTCCGCATCGGAGGTGCACCCTCGACGATCCTTCTCGTCGGAGCGGTGGGCTTCCTGATCGTGCTCGTGGCGCACTGGTTGTACACGCGCCAGGGCATCGCGAAGCTCCAAGCGGGACTCCACCCGATGTTCCCAAGTCCTGAAGGCGACTAGCCAGCGCGGCGCGGCTCGTCTCCGACCGACGGTGGTCCCGCAACGTCGAGCTGGCGGACGAGCCCAACGAGTCCTGCTCGCAGGGGAGCCCGCGCCGGTGCCGGCGCCTCAAAGTCTCCGGGGCGATCGACAAGGCCAAAACCGTGGACCCATTGCTCCACGAATCCGAACCCGATCGCGTACGGCAGATAGTCCTCGAACAAGCGCTCTCGTTCCGCGAAAACCTGACGCTCCGCTTCGGCAGTGCGAAGGAAGTGCTCGAACCCCGCCGCGCGCAGCATGAGCGCCTCACCCTCGGTGGTACGCGCGGGGCGCCACGGCGCGACGGCGTAAACAACGATTCCGACGGCGGAAACGGCTGCGCCCGCAAGCCCCAGGGCGAACGCGTTCCCAAGCGCGAACGTGACCGGGATACCGGCCAGTGCCGTCACCCAACCGGCCGTTGCCCAGCGAGAGCGGAGGCGTGCAGGGCGATCGGCAAACCAACCTCGGCGGACCACTTCGCTTTCGAGCTCATCCTCGACGAGATCCGCGACAACGAAAAACCGCGGTTCGAGCGCCGCGAGCGTCACGGTCGGCCCGTACGCAAAAAGACCTGCGAGGGTCTTGCGCTCGTACTCGCGCAGCTGTCCGATCGGAGCATCGCTTCGTTCAAAGACCCACGTCGGCGTACCGTCGCCTTCCGATCGCTCCTCGATCCGAACGAAATCTCGCAGCGCGAGGTCGACAACGGTCGCGGTCACGTCGCGACGACGGGGTTTGCCATGAAGAAGGACGTCGGCTTCCGCCGGACGTAAGCCAGCGGGTGGTTCGAACTCAGGCACGACCGTGCTGGACCACCGCACGACGTGCCGGCTGCCCCAGCGCCAGCGAACGATCAGCAGGCCGACGATGAAGGTGGCCGCTCCTGCCGCGACGTTCTGCGGGGTCGGCCGAAGATGCTCGAGCGGGGCGATCGTCC
>VBGU01000226.1 GCA_005881085.1 Chloroflexota bacterium
GCTAAGGACCCCCTAAGAAACGGCCGGAAACTAAAACCCTTCTGCCCATCGCTGCGTATCTAGGGATACGGAAACCGGAAAGGCCGATCGACGGTATTGGAACAAAGGATCGGTCTTGACCGTTTTCCTCCCTGGAGGTTTCGCGCCAAATGGCCCTTCGAGCTGAGCTTTACTGCTATTTCTGCGGCCACGGCCTGGGCGAGGTGCTCGTGGCTACGAGCGCCCGCCGGCCGACCGTCGAGCAACTTCGCGCCGCTTACGAGAGCGTCGGCGGCCGCGAGGCGCCGGTGTGGAACGACGGCGACCAACCGCTTTGCCCCCGCTGCGGCGGGCAGCTTTTCCTCGAGCGTTTCGAGCACGAGGTGATCCGCGCCAACGAGCGCCGGACGCTAAAGCGGGCGAGCTGATCTAGACGCAAGCCGAGGCCGCTCACCTTGTACGGTGCAGCGGGCGGCTTTCATGGTGCTCGGGGTTCTCGCGGGGTACGTGTTTGCCCGGCGAATCCTCTCGCGGCGCAGCCGGTCGGTCGTCGCGCTGACCGATCGTCAGCGTGAGGTCCTCCGCGCTGTCGCGGGCGGTCTCTCGACGAAGGAGATCGCAAATCTGCTGGGGATCACCGAGGCGAGCGTGAACACTCACATCCGCCGCGCGCGAGCGATCCTCGGTGCGCCCACGCGAGCGGCTGCTGCCGCCCGCGTGACGGGTCATGTGGTCGTGGTGCCCTCGAGACCGAGGCGGTCGGCCGCGTCGTCCATCGCACGCACGACCTCGACGATGAGGTCATCGAACGGCATTCCCATGTCCTCGGCGCCCTTCAGCATCATGTCGCGACTCACGGCACGCGCGAAAGCCTTGTCCTTCATCTTCTTTCGTACCGACGTCGCCTCGACATCGCGCACCGCCTTCGAAGGCTTGACCAGCGCGACCGCCGTCACGAACCCGCACAGCTCGTCCACCGCGTAGAGCGTCTTTTCCATCGCGGTCATGCGAGGGACGCCGGTGTGATCCCCGTGACTCTGGATCGCGTGCACGATGGGTGCGGGCACGCCGGCCTGCTCGAGGATCGGTTTCCCATTTTGTGGATGCCCCGCGGGGTCGCGCTCGTAGTCGAAGTCGTGGAGCAGCCCGGTGATCGCCCAGGTCTCCTCGTTCTCGCCGTTCGCGCGTGCGAAGCGGCGCATCGCCGCCTCTACGGCGAGGCCGTGCTTGCGGAGGCTCTCCGACTTGGTGTGCTCGCACAAAAGTGCCCAGGCCTCATCACGCGTCACTAACTGCACCTCCCCGCGCGATCCTAGCGAACGCGTTACCGTCGGCCGGTGACCGGCTGCGGCTGCCTCGTGTTGATCGCCGGCGTCGTCGCGCTTCTCGTCATCTTCGTTCGCGGCTCGTTCGACGCGGGCGAGCCGATCGACACGGCCGTCGCACTCCTCGTCGTGGCCCTTCTAGCCGTCGAGCGGTGGCAGGGGAAACGGCCCGCGCACCAGCTCGTACGCGCGCGCCGCGCGTAGCACCGCGCCCTCGTCCCACATCCGCGCGGCGAACTGCAGACCGACGGGAAGACCGTCCGGGTCCATGCCGCAGGGAATCGAGATCGCGGGCTGGCCCGTGAGATCGAAGATCCTGGTGATCCGCGTCCACTCACTGGGCCGCGCGATCTCCTTCGCTTCCGCGATGGTCCAGGCGCGGGACGGCACCGTCGGCATCGCGAGGACGTCGACGCCGTCCAGTTCGCGGTCGGCCGCTCCCCCGCGTGCTTCGAGGAGAAGCCTCATCGATCGCGCGTAGGTGTCCGCGTCCACATCACCCTGCGACGCGAGCCGAGCCCGCACGAGGGGGCCGTACTCCGCCGAGCGTCCGGGGAACGCGCCCTCGTGGTACGCCCGCGCCTCCACACCAAGGACCGCGCTCGCGGCCTTGGCGTATGCCGCCGCGCGAGGCCAGCGGATCTCGAGAATCTCGGCGCCCGCGCGCGCGAGGGCCTCGATCGCGGCGCGCACCGCGGTCGCGATCGCCGGGTCGCATTCGTCCCAGACGTGATCGTTCGGCACGCCGACGCGCAACTTGTGTGGGCCCTCGTCGATCCCGACGAGAAAGTCCGGGACCGGGCGGTCCGCGGAGATCGGATCGCGCGGGTCGTACCCGGCGATCGCTGTCATCGCAACAGCGACATCGCGCACGGTGCGCGCGAGCGGGCCGGGATGGTCGAGCGACCACGCAAGCGGAACGGCGCCGAAGAGACTCGCTCGCCCGAATGTCGGCTTGAGGCCGACGCATCCAGAGAGGGAGGCCGGGATGCGGATGCTTCCTCCGGTGTCGCTGCCGAGCGCGGCGTACGCCTCGCCGGCGACGACGGCGACCGCCGATCCGCCGGACGAGCCGCCCGGGATCTTCGTCGTGTCCCACGGGTTGCGGACGTCGCCGAAATGCGGGTTGACCGAGCTGATGCCGTACGCGAACTCGTGCAGCCCGAGCTTGCCGAGGAGCACCGCGCCCGCCTCGCGAAGCTTGCGTACGACCGTCGCGTCCGCCTCTGGGACCCAGTCCGCGAGGATGCGCGAGCCGGCTGTCGTGCGGATCCCTTTCGTCGCGAAGAGGTCCTTGACCGCGACGGGAATGCCGTGCAGCGGACCTCGGTACCGGCCCGCCGCGATCTCATCTGTGGCTTCGTGCGCCTGGGCGCGCGCGACCTCCGCGGTCACGGTCACGAACGCGTTAAGGCGCGGGTCGACCTTTTCGATGCGCGCGAGACACGCCTCGGTCAGCTCCGCCGGCGAGACGCGTCGATCGCGTACGCGGGCGGCGGCGTCCTCGAGCGTGAGGTGGATGGTCTCGCTGACGGCGGGCACGAACGCGCCGACGGCTAGCGGGGCTTCTCCGACACTCGAGAGCCGCGGGCTCGCACCGCGAAGATGACGCCGAGGATCACCGCGACGACGGCTCCAGCGATAAGGGCCTCGAGCGTCCCGCTACCGGCGTCGGGAGAGATGCCGAAGAGCTCTTCGATCCAGTCCACGAGTTCGTTCCTCCCCAATATGCGTACGTCGCATCATCGCATTTCGCGCGTGCGCGAGGACTCAGACCGGGACGGCCTCGACCACGAGCGTGCCGGCGTTCACGGTCAGGGACGTCACGCGCACCCCGGACGGGATGTTCGCGGCGAGGACACGCGCGAACGTGTCTGCCACGTTCTGCTTTGTCGAATCGGGAAGGCCCAGACCCGCGAACGTGGCCGACTCGATCTTCGCGGCGGCCGTGCCGTTCGAGACGAGCGGAGACGCGACCACGACGATGGGTCCGCCGACGATGAACGCGCGGCCGGTCGCCGTGAGCGTGAGTCTTCCCGGCTCGAGCTTGATCGTCGGGTCGCTCACCGTGATCCCGCTCACCGTCATAGGCATATAGCCCTGTGCGGCTTTGGTCAGCTGCTGCTCGGTAAGCGTCACCGTGATCGTCCGCGGCCCGGTCGCGGTGGGAGCGCCGGTCGCCGAGGCCGATGAGGTCGATGAGGTCGATGAGGGTCGCGCGGTGGCCCGGATGGCGGGCGATGCGGCGGGGCCGAATTCTCCGCGCGCGGCCATGCCGATGAGGACGGCCGCGAGGATCAGGACGAGCGCGGCGAGGACACGCACCGCTAGACGCTAATGCGAGAGGGGATCGACGATCCTTCCGTTCTCTTTGACTTCCCAATGCACGTGGGGCCCGGTGGTCGCGCCGGTCATCCCGATGAGCGCGATCGGTTGGCCGCGCGCGACGTGGTCGCCGATGGACACGAGCGCCGCCGACGTGTGGTAGTAGCAGCTCTCGAAGCCTTCGGCGTGCTGCACGCAGACCCGGCGTCCCCCGACCTGGACCCAGCCTGCCGCGTCGACGACGCCGTCATCCGCCGCGACGATGATCGAACCGTATGGCGCGGCGATGTCGACCCCGGTGTGACTACCTTGCAGGAACTGGCTGACCGCCCCGGCGACCGGCCGGATGAAGCGGCGCGACGCGTCTTCGATGCGCCCGAGGCGCGAGCGCGCCGCGGGGTCCGCGCGTAGATCGACGCCCTGACCGCTCGCGACGCCGCAGCGATACAGCTCGAGCTGCGTCTCGTACAGCCCGGTCCGGCTCACGCCGGTGAACCAGCGGCCGTCGGGGCTGAACGAGCGAGTGCCGAAAAGATTGGGCAGGGTCGCGATCGCCTTGTCCTGTTCATCCGTCGGGTCCCACACCGGGATGCGGTCGAACACGTTGCCGCCGGGCACCGTCGCCGATACAGCTCCCACCAGCAGGCGACCATCGGCCGTCCATCCGTGCACCGCCCCGCCGAACGTCGACATCGCCGCCGACTCCTCGGCCCCGCTTGCGTCGATGAGCGCGAGCTTCGCGTTCGAGCGTACGAGAAGGGTCTCGCCGCTCGGCGCCCACTCGGTGAAGGTCGTGTTCTCGTCCTCGAGCTTGCGCATCTCGCCCGTCGCCGTCACATCGAGCGAGTAGCGCGCGATCGTGAACCGCTTTGCGTCGGCGCTGAAGTAGGAATCGTCGCGGGGGTAGCGCGGAATGAGGTCGGGGTCGACGTGGGCGATCGTTTCCGCTACTCCGGCGCGCCACACGCGGATCTCGTCGGCGTACCAGTAGTAGAGATCGTCGCCGCTCCAGCGCACTTCCGGGGAGGACGCCTCGATCGTCCCGGCGATCGTGCCGGCCAGGTTCACGTAGAGGTAGCCGTCGTCGCGCCAGTACGAAAGGTACGCGCCCGATCCGGACCACTGCGGGCGGCTGCCCTGCCCGATCTCCTGGACCCTGCCGCTCTCCAGGTAATAGACGGTGATGCGGAGCTGCTCTTCGTATCCGGTGATGGTGGTGTGCGATGGGATCACCGAGATGCGCGACATGGCCACCGCGCTCGAGTCCGGCGACCAGATCGCGTTGGTTACGTTATCGAGCGCCGGGATCGTCGAGCGATCGGTGCATCGCAGCATGTCCACGGGAGCCGCCGCGCGCAGCGGGCGATCGTCGGGGAGAAAGATGTCCGCAGAGCTGTCGCTTGCTCGTGAGGCTTGCGCACAGCCGGAGAGGGCGATGGCAAGCATGAAGAGATACGCGAGACCCTTCCCCCTGCTCACACCACCGATTAAATATGCGGATCGGCGAATGCGAAATGGTCTTGAGGTATCGAACTAAAACGTTACGAGAGCGAGCGAGCGAGCGATGACCTACGAACGCGAAGACGGAGAGCGCATCGCGAGGACAAAGACGGCGCCGAGCACCAGATGGATGACGAGTCCTCCGGCAGCTTGCGTAGGTAGATCGCGGACCACGATCTCGTAGCCGTTGACCACGATCTCGAGGGCCTGGACCACGACATTTCCGACGAGGAGCGCGCGCAGCGGTTCGCCTGTCGCGTTCCGTGCCATCCAGTTGATGACCCCGAGGCCGATGAGCGTCGCCCCGACATCGCGAGAGAGGACCTTGGCTTCTTCCGCAGTACCCAGGCCGAAGTTCGCGAGCATCGCGGTGGGGAACACCAGGAGCGCCAAGCCGAAGACGACAGCGGCGACGCCGCCGATCATGAGGGCGAGACGCGGGCTCACGGCGCGGAAGAGTACAAGAGCGGCGGTGGGAGCACTCTCTGCTGATGCGCCGTCCCAATGTGCGAACTCAGCTGGGGAGTCAGGCGTCCTTGTGCGCAAGCGTGCACTCGCCCGGGCCCAGCGCACTCGCCCAGGTCGACTCGGAGCCGGATTGGCTATCCACCCTCTTTGAGCTCGGGACGAGACTCCCACCGGATCGCGAGCGCCAGGAGCAGCGCGGTGAGGATCGGAACGAGGACTGACAGCGATTCGGTGCCACGCGTCGTGGCGACGGCCGTCAGGACCCAGAGCAGCGGCG
>VBGU01000227.1 GCA_005881085.1 Chloroflexota bacterium
CCGCCGTTCACCTCGATCTCGTCGGTCGCGTTGATCAAGGCGTTCGTTGCGACGTTCATCGCCCCACGACGCTGGGCCGACGGCGCGAGGAGATACTCGACCACGGACGAATGCTCCGCGCGGATGGCAATGATCGCGCGGTCGTAGCTGGCATGAAGGGACTCCGCGTGCTGCGCTCGGGCAATCTGCGTCTGGATGGTGTAGGCACCAAAGATGGAAAACGCCGCCAGGCACAACACGACCCCCGCCAAACCCAGCGACGCCGCGCGGGTCGCCAGGTTCGAATTGGCGTGG
>VBGU01000228.1 GCA_005881085.1 Chloroflexota bacterium
GCATCCCAGGGTTCCACTCGTCCTGGTACGGGCAGAGCGGCTACCCCACGCTCTGTCCCGGCGAGCGCTCGAATGCGGTCGTCGCGTTCTACAACTCGGGCTCGCGCGGCTGGGTCGCGGGGCGCATGGGCGAGGTCGCCTACCTCGGGACGTGGAACGGCGATCCTGGCCAGGACGAGCCGACCGTTCTCGGCGGCAATGGCGAGATGGGCTCGCCGCAAACCGGATGGCCGCGCTTCAACCGTGTCGCGACACAACCGAGCGACTACGTAGGACCCGGTCAGGTCGCGTGGTTCCAGTTCTCGATCCAGGCGCCCGACCGGCCCGGGTTCTACCGCCTGTACATCAGGCCCCTCGTCGAGGGCGCGACCTGGATGGAAGACGCAGGCGTGTACTGGCAGGTCACCGTTCTGAACCCCGACGGAACGCCGCCGGCCGGCCGCGTCATCTCCCGCGTTCCGGCGCCGATCGAGGACACCTCGCCCGCGTGGGCGCCGGGCCAGTTCGACAATGTCGGACTCGCGCAGCCGCCGGAGACTGGGATCGTCCTGACCGCGGGAACGAAAGGGCTCTGGACATCTGGGTGGCAGCCGACCCGCTTCCCGTTCTCGCAGCTCATCCCATCGTGGAGCGCCGACACGCCGGCCGGCAGCTGGATCGAGGTCGAGATCCAGGCCCGCACCGCGGCGGGGCGCGAGACCCGCTGGTGGCGTATGGGCATCTGGGCCTACGGCGACGAAACGATCCGCAGGACGTCGGTCGGTGGCCAAAGCGACGCGGACGGGGTGGTCGACACGGACACCTTCATGACGCGCGCCGAAAAGATGACGGCGTATCGCGCTCGCGTGACGCTCTCGCGCAGCGCCGCCGCCTCGCCGATAGTGCGACGGCTCTACGCGGTCGTGTCGGATACACGCAGCTACACCCCGCGTTATCCGAGTCCCCGCTACACCGACCGCGCGATGGAGCTCGCCGTTCCGCAGTACTCGCAGGAGATCCACGCGGGCGAGTTCCCCGAGTACGACGGCGGCGGCGAAGCGTGGTGCAGCCCTACATCGACCGAGATGGTCGTCGAGTACTGGAACAAACGGCCCACGTCGGATGAGCTCTCGTGGGTCGGTCCACACGGCGATCCGCAGGTCGATTACGCGGCCCGCTTCACCTACGACGCCGCCTATGGCGGTACCGGGAACTGGCCCTTCAACACCGCGTACGCGTCACGATTCGGCCTCTCCGCACACGTGCTCCAGCTCGGATCCCTCAACGACGCCGAGCGCTACGTCCTCGCGGGGGTTCCGCTCGTCGCGTCGATTTCGCACGCGCGCGGCGCGCTGCCCGGCTTCCTCAACAACGATGGAACGAACGGGCACCTCCTCGTGATCATCGGGTTCAGCGCGTCAGGTGATGTCATCGCGAACGACCCAGCCGCGACGAGCGACGCGACCGTGCGACGGGTCTATGGACGCGAGGCTTTCGAGCGTGCGTGGATCGGCGGCTCGGGCGGCGTCGTCTACCTCATCGCGACGCCCACGACCTTCGTGCCTTAGCGCCGTGGCGTACATTTCCACGAAACCGCACGAGGTGAAGATGATGGCCTGTGCATGTGGAGCGTGCTGCGGGAAATGCTGCTCGGGCGTTACTAACGAGACGAAGCCCAAGCCCTCGAAGTAGCGACCTTAGTCCGCTTAGAGATAGGGGGTCGGGTCGAGGTCCCGTCCGCTCGGCAGGCCGTGCAGCGACACGACGACCTGGTACGGCGCGCTCGAGTTGTAGAAAGTTGCCCACGACGAGCGGCCCGGCGCGACGAGACGGAAGAGCGGGTCACCGGCCCCGACCTGCGTTCGGTCGCGAGCGAGAAGCTCGGTGACCGAGCCAAGCGTCCCGGGGCGGTACGTGATCTTCCGATCGGCCGCGACAACCGAGACGTACGGATAGAAGGGAAGTGTCGGCACGTTCGAGCCGACCCTCACCTCGCCGTCGATGAACTGGTAGACGAGGACCTCGACCGTTCCGGCGAACGGCGCGGCGAATGTGCGACCGACCTCGGGCACGACGATCCCCACGTAGCTCCGCCCGCCGAAGCGGAATGAGGTCAACGCGATCGGCGCCTCGGTCGGGGCCGCCGTCTGGGTGGGGGATGCCGCGGGCGTCGGCGCCGCCGCCGGAGACGGGTTCGGTGTCGCGATATCGCTCAGCACCGCAGGTGAGACGGTCGGTCTCGGCGACGAGCTCGGCGACGGGCTGGGCTGTGAGAAAGACGGCAACGCGACCCCGAGATCTCGGACGAGGATGAGCCGCCCGAGTCCGAAGAGCACCAGCGCGGTGACGACGCTGGCCAGTCCGACCGCGCCGATCCGCAGCAGCGCGTGTTTCACCGCGCTATCTAACGACAGGTCCAGGGCTCCGCAACGGGTCGGAGCCGCATATCCTGCGCGTCACCGATGAAAAGAGCCTTGGCGACGGCGGTCCTGATCGCGGTTTCGGTCGCACTCCTGGGCGGTCCCGCTGGCGCCGCAACCGCGGTCAGCGCGAGATACCAGCTGCGCGGGCATCTCCCGGAGCTCGGCGAGCGCCCGACGACGCGTGTCTTTGTCACGCAGGCCGAGTACGACACCTACCGCAACAGCCTCGGTGACGCGAACGTGTTCCCGGCGGCGACCTCCCTATTCATGAGCTTCGATAAGGACGTCCTCGCGCTCTACACGCGCGGAAACGACACCGGCGGGCGCTGCATCGGGACGCAGATCGTTGCCGGATTCTCGGGCGACACGCTGACCGCGACGGCGTCCTGGCAGGTCGGGACCTGCGGGGCACCGAGCACGGCCCACTATCCCTTCGTCCTCGTCGCTCTCTCGCGGACCGCGGCCGACGGGACCGCGTGGCTGCCGAGCGCGAAATCGGTCTGTCTCTCCGTCGAGTCGCAAGACACGAATGCGTGCGCGAGCCTTGCCGGCTCCCCGCCGGCGCCGAGCGCGGCCGCGACCACGCCTCCGCCGCCGGCGACATCGAGCCCAGCGCCGACAGCATCGGCGACACCGACTGCGACGCGGTCACTCACCCCGAGTCAGACGGCATCGCCGACGCTCGCTCCGACAAGTGCCCCCGCCAGCGCGACCGCGAGCCGTTCGCCGGTCGCGGCTGCGAGTCCGCCGGCGACCGCGGCCGACAACGGAACGAACTTCCTGCTCTACGCGATGCTGATCGCGATCGGGTTCCTCGTGCTGCTCTCGCTCTTCCTCTCGCGCGGAGGTCGGCGGCGCTAAGCCCTGCGAATCTCCACGAGCCACGCGACGAGCAGTGGAGCGGTCTCGACGAGGTTGTAGAGGAAGTGCAGGTCCGGTCGCGCGATCGGCAGACCGCCGAAGAGGAGACCGCCTGACGACAGCAGGCCAGGAGTTCCCGAGATGCCGGTCTGAATGTACGTCGCGATCATCACCGAATGCTCGACGAAATGCCAGGCCGCGAGTGGTGTCACCGCGATGAGCCACGGGTTTGTCCGAAAGCAAGGAAGCAGCACGAGAAGCGTGACGAGGACGACCGCGTTCCAGATGAAGTGGACCCACTCGATGTTGAGCTGGCCAACGATTCCCAGAGCACTCGCGCCGGAAAGATGCAGCACATGGATCTGGACCATCTGCGCGACGTGTTCGATGAGGTGCGCGGTCTGGGTGAGCGCGAGGAGGCCGAGGAGCATGGTCCACCCCGTCGCGACGAGCCGGTCGGCATGCGCCGCCGGGCGCGCGGTCACTCTTAGTCGACGACTCCGGCGAACCGCCGGACGAGCTCGATGATGTCGTCCGAGAGCCTGCGCACCTCACGCACCGCGTCCGTCATCGTG